>JAYTTV010000106.1:0-29076 GCA_043745075.1 Sphingomonadaceae bacterium | reverse complement strand
CAGCCAAATATCTTAGCGATCACCAACGGAACGAAGAACGTCACTAACGGTGCCGCGCTCACAAGCAACATCTTGAAGGCTAGTTGCCGCGTCGAAGGTGATCGTAGCCAAATCACCCCGCCGCAACCACCGCAGCGCAGATCTCGTCGACGACTTCGGTGACCAGCCCGATGTCCTCGCCCTCGGCCATCACCCGGATCAGCGGTTCGGTGCCCGATTTGCGGATCAGCAGGCGGCCGGTGCCGTTGAGGCGCGCCTCGCCCGCCGCGATCACGCGCTTGACCGCGTCGGTATCGAGCGGTGCGCCGCCCGCGAAGCGCACGTTCTTGAGCAGCTGCGGCAGCGGGTCGAACAGATGGAGCAACTCGCTCGCCGGCTTGCCGCTCGTCACCAGCACGCTCAAAATCTGTAGTGCCGCGACGAGCCCGTCGCCGGTGGTCGCATAGTCGCGCAGGATGATGTGCCCCGACTGCTCGCCGCCGACGTTGAAGCCGCGCGCGCGCATCGCCTCGAGCACATAGCGGTCGCCGACATTGGTCCGTTCGAGCGTCAGCCCCTGCCCCTGCAGATAGCGTTCGAGCCCGAGGTTCGACATCACCGTCGCGACCAGCCCGCCGCCCTTGAGCTTGCCTGACTTCGCCCAGTCCGTGACGACGAGCGCCATCAACTGGTCGCCGTCGACCAGCGTCCCATTCTCGTCGGCGACGATCAGCCGGTCGGCATCGCCGTCCAATGCGATGCCGATGTGCGCGCCGCTGGCGACGACGCGCTCCTGCATCGCCTCGGGGTGGGTCGAGCCGATCGCGGCGTTGACGTTGAAGCCGTCGGGGTCGACGCCGATCGGGATGACGTCGGCGCCCAGTTCCCACAACGCCATCGGCGCGACTTTGTACGCCGCGCCATGCGCGCAATCGATGACGATCTTGAGCCCGTCGAGGCGCAGCCGGTCGGGAAAACTCGACTTCGCCGAGTGGATGTAGCGCCCCTGCGCGTCGTCGATGCGGCGCGCGCGGCCGATCGCGGCGGGGGCGGCGAGGACCGGAGCGGTGTCGATCAGCGCCTCGATCTCGAGCTCGTCGGCGTCGGACAATTTATACCCGTCGGGGCCGAACAGCTTGATGCCGTTGTCGTGGAACGGGTTGTGGCTTGCCGAGACCATCACGCCCAAATCGGCGCGCATAGAGCGGGTCAGCATGGCCACCGCCGGCGTCGGCATCGGCCCGACCTGAACGACGTCCATCCCGACGCTGGTGAACCCCGCGGTCAGCGCACTTTCGATCATATAGCCCGACAGGCGGGTGTCCTTACCGATCAGGACGCGGTGCTTGTGGCTGCCGCGGAGGAACTTCGTGCCCGCCGCCTGCCCGACGCGCATCGCCACCTCGGGCGTCATCGGCGCGGCGTTGGTCAGGCCGCGAATGCCATCGGTGCCGAAATATTTGCGCGTCATGGTGCTGTGATACCCCTTCACAAGTCTTACCGTGGGGTAAGGCCCTACGACAAGCACCGGAGACACGAGATGAACAATCGCACCCTCGGCGACGGCCTGACCGTCTCCGCGCTCGGCCTCGGCTGCATGGGCATGGCGGGCGCGAGCGGGATGACCGCGATGTACGGCGAGGTCGACGAGGGCGAGGCCATCGCCACCGTCCACCGCGCGATCGACCTCGGCATCACCTTCTTCGACACCGCCGAAGTCTATGGCCCGTTCACCAACGAGGCGCTGCTCGGCCGCGCGATCAAGGACCGCCGCGACGGGCTGGTCATTGCGACCAAGTTCGGCTTCCGCATCGGCGAGGGGCTGAGCGGCACCGACAGCCGCCCCGAACACATCCGCGAGGTCGCCGAGGCCAGCCTCAAGCGCCTCGACATCGACGTCATCGACCTGTTCTACCAGCACCGCGTCGACCCGGCGGTGCCAATCGAGGACGTCATCGGCACGCTCGCCGACCTCGTCCGCGAGGGCAAGATCCGCCACATCGGGCTGAGCGAGGCGGGCGCGACGACGCTGCGGCGCGCGGCGGCGGTCCACCCGATCGCGGCGTTGCAGAGCGAATATTCATTGTGGGAGCGCGGCGCCGAGGCCGAGATCCTGCCGCTGTGCCGCGAGCTCGGCATCGGTTTCGTGCCGTATTCCCCGCTCGGGCGCGGCTTCCTCGCGGGGACGGCCAAGCGCGCCGAGGACTATCCCGACAGCGACTACCGCAAGCGCGACCCGCGGTATCAGGGCGCGAATTTCGACGCCAACATGCGCGCGGTCGCCGTCGTCCGGGAGATCGGCGAGCGCCACGACGCCAGCGCCGCGCAGGTCGCGCTGGCGTGGCTGCTCGCGCAGGGCGACGATGTCGTGCCGATCCCCGGGATGAAGCGGCGGGTCACGCTCGAGGATAGTGTCCGGGCGGTCGACGTCGTGCTGACGGCCGACGATCTGGCGGCGCTCGATGCGGCATCGCCGGTGGGGGGAACTGCGGGGCCGCGGTATGGCAGCGCGGCGATGCTGGCGATGGTCGGGCGGTAGGGGCTGGGGGGGGAGCTAACTACTTACTGTCATCCCCGCAAAAGCGGGGACCCAAAGTCACCGCATTGAGACATTGGGTCGCCGCTTTCGCGGGGATGACAGTGGTGATGTAGGGGAAGCTGATCCCGAACTTCCGTTCTATGCTCGAATTACCGTTAGACTGCCTCGCTACCGCTCAACCACCGGGGCCATCGACGCCATCAGGTCGAACAGCCGGTCGGGGTCGCTCCCGCGCAACTTGCCAAGCATCATCTCAGGGCCGTCGCCGACGAGGATCTCGCGCGTTCCCGCCGCCATCCCGGCAAGAATCGTCGCGGCGGCGCTTTCCGGGCTGACCCCCGCGTCGATCGCCGCGTCGCTGTGCCCGCGCTCGGCTCCGCCGCCTTCGAGGGCGTGGACCGCGATGCCGGTCTTGACGAACCCCGGGGTGACGACGTGGACCGCGACGCCGTATTGCGCGATCTCGGCGCGGAGCGCGTCGGCATAGCCGATCATCGCGTGCTTCGCCGCGCAATATCCGGTTCGCATCGGGCTCCCCGACTTGCCCGCGATCGAGGCGATCATCACGATCCGCCCCGCCTTCGCAGCGACCATGCCGGGCAGGATGAGTTGCGTCAGCCGCAGCGGGGCGAAGAAGTCGACCTCCATGATCCGGCGATAGACCTCGAAGTCGGTATCGAGCGCGAGGCTGCGCTGCGAGATGCCGGCGTTGTTGACGAGGATATCGACCGGCCCGGCGTCGGCGACGATGCCCGGAAGCGCACCGAGATCGGTCGTGTCGAAGGCGATCGTCCGGGCTCCCGGGCACTGGCTCGCGACCTCGGCGAGCGCGGCTTCGTTGCGCCCCGACAGGACCAGCTTCGCCCCATCGGCAGCGAAGGCGACCGCGAGCGCCGCGCCGATCCCCGACGACGCGCCGGTGATCCAGATCGTCTGTTCGGCGTAGTTCATGCCATTCCCCACAGGTTCGGCCCGCCCGCGTAGGGGTGGGCGAAGGTCGCGACCGCGAACAGCGCGATGCCGCCGATCAACGCGGTCCAGCCGGGCATCGCAAACCCGCGGCCGAAGGGCACGAAGCTCGTTGCCGCCTCATGCGCGCCCCACGCCGCGCCGAGCTGCTCGCGCTTCTTGCCGTCCTGAAAGCGTGCCCCGACGAGCGCGAGGATGATGACCGCGCTGCTCAAGGCAATGTCGCGGCTGGTCCCGCCGAGCGTCGCGTGGACGATCGCCCATAGCGCGAACGCCCACATCATCGGGTGGCGGGTGATCCGCTGGACCCCGCGCGGAGCGGCGCTGGCGGCGGCGGCGGGGGTGCCCATCAGCGCCGGGTTCGGGGTGGCGACCGAGCCGACGAGCAGGATCATCGCGAGTAGCATCACCACGCCGCCAAGCGGCCATGCCCATGCCGGTGCGGTCCAGACGACATCGACTGGAGCGCGCCGCCATTCGAACACCGCCCAGCCGAGGGTGGCGAAGGCGACGAGCGAGTAGACCCCGGCGAACCCGCCCGCACCGAGCCGCTTGACCAGCGGTGCGCGGAGCGGGTGCGACAGGAGGAAGTGGCTGCCGACAAACGCTGCGAGCGCGACGATCAGCAGCGTCATCGCGCTCACGGCCGATACGCCAGTGGCAGCGCGTCGTGCTGCAGGTGTAGGTACCGGTCGCGCAACTCGGTCTGGCGCGAGGTGATCGGCTGGGCGACGCCGTCGATCAGCACCGCGACGGGGGCCGACTGGAGTTCGAGCGGGTCACCGTCCCAGACGACAAGGTCGGCGCGCTTGCCGGCGGCGATCGTCCCGGTGTCGGTCATGCCGAAGATTTCGGCGGGGTTGCGGGTGATCAGGCTCAGCGCTTGGTCGCGGGTCAGCCCGACGCCACCAGGCAAGCGGCCCTGCGCGACGATATTCCCCGCGAACTGGGTGACGTTGCGCGGCTGGTTGGTTGATTCGCCCCCCGATGTGCCGAGCCCGACGAGGACCCCCGCCGCCACCAGCCGCCCGACGTTCGACTTGGTCGATGCCAGCGTCTCGAACGCATCGGGCAGGTCGTCGATCGCGCTCGTGATGACGGGGACGTGCGCCGCCGCGATCCGGTCGGCGATCGTCCAGCCCTCGCGCGCGCCGAACAGGATCAGGCGGAGCTTGGGGAAGTCGGTGCGGAGCGCGAGGACGGCGAGAATGTCCGACGCGCGCTCGACATGGACGACGAGCGGCTGCTGCCCGTCGACCACTGCGACCAGCGCGGCGGTATCGGCGCGCGGGTACAGGTTCTCGTGATTGCCGGACTCGCGACCGCGATGCGCGGCATATTCGCGGGCTTCGTCGAGCGCGTTGCGGAACGCGGCGAACGACGCGGTACGGCTGCCGCCCGCCGCCTCGGCACCGTTCTCGCCGAGCTCGACGAGCTGGAACGCCTTGCCGCGGGTGAGGATGTCGGGGCCGTTGGACAGGCGGATCAGCGCGCCTTGGCCCGCGAAGATATCGCGACTCGCCTCGGGCGCGACGACCGCGCGGGTGACTCCACCGGCGCGCGCGACCGCGATCCCGGTCTCGCGGCCGTTGAGCGCCGGAACGACGTCGAGCGAGGCCGAGAACGGCGACTTGGCTGCACGGGTGTCGTTTGCCTCGCGGACGCCGCCGACCTCGTCGATGCCGAGGTCGGACATGCCGACGACGAGCCCCGGGGTGACGAACTTGCCGCTCGCGTCGATCGTCTGCGCGCCCGGGGGGACGGCGATGCCGCTGCCGACCGCGACGATCCGGCCATTGTCGACGACGACGGTCGCGTTCTCGATCGTCGTCCCCGCGCCGGTCATCACCGTCCCGCCGGTAAAGGCGATGGGGGCGGCGAGCGCCGTGATCCCCCAACACATTGCTGTCATCCCCGCGAACGCGGGGACCCAATGTCGCAATGGCGTGACCTTGGGTCCCCGCTTTCGCGGGGATGACAGCGTAATTATATCCTGCCAACGCTTCACTTGACGTCTCCCGAGCCGGGCTGGCCGAGTTCGAAGTCGGTCCGCGGGCGGCGGTTGGGGTCGGCGGCGTCGTACATCAACGCACCGTCGATCCAGACGTCGACCGGCCGCGCATAGACGCTGAACGGGTCGCCGTTCCACAGCACGACGTCGGCCATCTTGCCGGGTTCGAGGCTGCCGGTTTGCTTGTCGATGCCGAGCCCCTTCGCCGGGTTCAACGACAGCCATTCGAAGGCGACCTCGGGGGCGATGACGATGCCCGCGCGCCTGCCTGCCGCGATCGCCTTCGCCGCCTCCTGGTTCAGCCGCTGGATGCCGTTGGGGTCGTCGCTATGGACGATCGCGCACGCTCCGGCGTTCTGCACCAGCGCGATATTCTCGCGGATGCCGTCGTAGCTTTCCATCTTGAAACCCCACCAGTCGGCCCACATCGCCGAGCAGATGTGTTCCTTGAGCAGCAGATCGGCGATCTTGTAGCTTTCGACCGCATGGTGGAACGCGCTGACATGATAGCCGAACTCCTTCGACATCGCGATCACGTTGGCCATCTCGTCGGCGCGGTAGCAATGGTTCTGGACGAGGATATCGCCGTTCAGCACGCCCATCAGCGTGTCGTTGACGAGCTCGCGCTTGGGCGCGTCGACCGGCCTCGCGGCGCCCGCCTTCGCCTTGCGGGTATAATCGTCCCACTTGCGCTTGTAGATCACCGCGTCGGACCATGCCTGCCGGTCGACCGCGATATTGCCCATCCGCGTCTGCGGCGAGATGTTGCGGCTGCCGTAGACGCGCTTGGGGTTCTCGCCGCACGCCATCTTGAGGCTCGGCTTGGCGCCCGGAAACTTCATGTCCTGAGCGGTCCGCCCGAGGACGTTCTTGACCGTCACGCCGCGCCCGCCGAACAGGTTCGCCGAGCCGGGGAGGATGTGGAACGTCGTCACGCCGCCCGCGAGTGCGCGGGTGAAGCCGGGATCCTGCGGCCAGATCGAATGTTCGGCCCAGACGTCGGCGGTGTTCGGGCGGGTCGCCTCGTTGCCGTCGCTGTTCGCCTGGACGCCCGGCGACGGATAGTCGCCGAGGTGGCTGTGAATGTCGATGATGCCCGGCGTGACGAACTTGCCCGCCGCCTCGATCACCGTCGCCCCCGCCGGGATCGCGACCGTCGCCCCGACCTCGGCGACCTTGCCGTTCTCGAGCCGGACCATGCCGGGGGCGAACTTCCGCCCCGCGCCGTCGTAGACCGTGCCGCCGCGGATCACCGTCGTCACGCCGGGGTACGGGTGGTAGGTCGACGGGTACGGATCAGACGGGATCGCGACGATCTCGGCCGGCCCCGATGGCTTGTCGCTTGCAGTCTTCGGGTGTTGATCGGTCGCGCACGCCGCGACCCCGAGCAGCGCGAACAGAAACAGCCGCCGCATCAATCGACTCCGTGCATCAGACGTTTGAGGAGGGGCGAGATCACGAGGAGGACGAGCCCGATGCCCGCCGCGACGAGGCCGATCGTCTGGAAGACCCCGGCATAGGTGTCGAGGCTGACCTTCAAATTGGTCACCTGCCCGCCGACGGTCTCGACGCTGGCGACCTGCGCGACGACCCCGGCGACGTACTGCGCGCAGCTGATCGACAGGAACCACACCCCCATCATCATGCCGACGATCCGCGCGATCGACAGCTTGGTGATCATGCTCAACCCGACCGGGGAGATGCACAATTCGGCGGCGGAATGGATGAAATACAGCCCCGCCAGCCACCAGATGCCGACCTTGAACTCGGGGCCGACATATTTCGTGCCGAGGACGAGGAACAGGAACCCCGCACCGACGCCGATCAGCGCGATGCCGAACTTGACCGGGATGCCGGGTTCGATGCCGCGCTTTGCCAGCGCCAGCCACAACGCGCTGAACACCGGCGCGAGCGCGACGATGAAGAAGGCGTTGAAGAACTGCGTCTGCCCCGCCGACAGCTTGAACAGGCCGAAGACGCTGAGGTCGGTGTTGCGATCGGCGAACAGGGTGAGCGACGAACCCGCTTGTTCGAACAGCGTCCAGAAGACGACGTTGAAGACGATCAGGACGATCGCCGCGAGCATCATTTCGAACTCTGCGCGCGTCCCCACCCGCGCCGCCCAGATCGGGATGCCGACGACCGACGCGAGGAAGGTGAAGAACAGCACCTTGCCGAGGATCGGCAGGCCGAGGATGTAGCCGCCGATCCCCTCCCCCTTCACCGGCGGCGGCGCGTTCATCAGGTTGGTGAACAGCAGCCAGATCACCGGGATCGCGAGCAGCGCCAGCGCATAGATCACCCAGCCCTTGTCGCCCCCCGCCTGCACCGGCGTCTCGCCGATCCCCGCCATCTTCGGGCCGGCGAACTGGATCAGCGCCCACGATATGCCCATGCCGATCGCGGCGAGGCCGAACCCCGCCCACCAGCCGAGCCCGCCCCACGTCCCCATCCCGACCGCGAGCAACGGGCACAGGATCTGCGAGAACAGCGAGCCGAGGTTGATCCCCATGTAGAAGATCGTGAACCCGGCATCGCGCCGCCGGTCGCCGGTTTCGTACAACGTCCCGACCATCGTCGAGATGTTCGGCTTGAAGAAGCCGTTGCCGACCGTCACCGCCGACAGGCCGACGAGCATGATCATCGTGTAGAACGGATCGCGGTCGCCGCCGGGGACGAAGCCGCCCTTGGCGATGGTCCGCGGCGGCGTGCCGTCACCGCTCAGCGTTACCGAGCCGTCGTCGTTGCCCTTGATCGCGAGCCGCTTGCCGTGGTCGACGACATACTGCTGCTTGGCCGAGGTCGATCGGTCGACGACGACTTCGTAGCGTTGCCCGTCGATCGTCGCGAACGGCTTGGCCGCGTCGCCGCCGAAGCACAGGGTCAGATACCCGCACGCCATGACGATCGCGCCGAACTTCACTGACCGCTTCGACCCGAGGTAGCGATCGGCGATCAGCCCGCCGACGAGCGGGGTCAGGTAAACCAGCGCGGTGAAGCCGCCGTACAGGCTGGTGGTGGTCGAATCGCTGAACAGGAAATGGTCGGCGAGGTAGAGCGTGAGCAGCGCCCGCATGCCGTAATAACCGAAGCGCTCCATCGCCTCGGTCGTGAACAGCCGCGCCAGTTGCCGGGGATGGCCGAACCAAAGAGGCCCGGCACTCGGCGGCCCGGCTGCGGGGATACTGGCCATGAAACTCCCTTGAAGCGCCGGCCGCTCGGACGGCGGCCGTTGGGGCGTACACTAGCGGGGTGCGTGGGGGGAGCAAGGGGCGGTTGCACGGGCGATCCCGACGTCCTAGCTGACCCCCATGCTCAACGACCGCTCCACCCCCCTCGCCCTCCTCCTCACGCGGCGGTCGGGGAAGCCGCGGGACATGATTGCGCCGGGGCCCGATGACGCCCAGCTTGCCGAGATCCTGCGGATCGCCGCGCGCGTGCCCGACCATGGCAAGCTCAACCCGTGGCGCTTCGTCACCGTCGCCGCCGACCGTCGCGACGCGTTCGGCGAGATGCTCGTCGCGGCGTACCTGCTCGGCCGTCCCGAGGCGCGGCCCGCCGAGCTCGACGAAATCCGCGGCTTCGCGCAGCAGGCTCCCGCGCTCGTCATCGTGCTGTCGCGGGTCGACACGTCGAGCAAGATTCCGGCGTGGGAGCAGGAGCTTTCGGCAGGGGCGGCGTGTGCGCTGCTCGAAGTCGCCGCGACGGCGATGGGCTTCGTGTCTGGCTGGCTGACCGGCTGGGCGGCGTATTCGGATGCGGTGATCGCCAGCGTCGGGGAGCCGGGCGACCGCATCGCGGGGTTCTTCTTTATTGGATCGCCCGCGCGTGAGCTCGATGAGCGCCCGCGTCCCGATATGGCCGATATCGTTCGCGCCTGGTGAGGCAGTAAGGGCCGCGGCAAAGCCGCGTCGTCGTCGGTCGGCACCGGCGGGGAAGGTCCGCCGGGCCGCCGGCCGGGCGTCGCGCGAGTCGGCTTGGAGTGGACGAACGCGAAGGGCATTCCTCCGCTCCAAGCCGCCGCGCTCCCGCTTGACGCCCGGGTGTTCTAGGACGATACCACAGTCATGTGGCAGGGCGACCGACCCATTTATCTCCAGATCCGCGATCTCATCATCGCCCGGATCATCGACAGCGAGACCGGCACGCAGGCACCGCTGCCGTCGGTGCGCGCGCTCGCGACCGAGCTCGACGTCAACCCGCTGACCGTCGCCAAGGCGTATCAGGAGCTGCGTTCGTCGGGGCTCGTCGCGGCGCGCAAGGGTGTCGGGCTGTACATCGAGCCGGGCGCGGCGGCGGCGCTGCTCGCGTCCGAACGCGCGGCTTTCATGGCGACCGACTGGCCGCGCATCCGCCGCCGGATCGACCGGCTCGGCCTGTCGGCGGCGGACCTGTTCGAGGCCGAGGACGCTTGAGGCGCTGCCCGTCCCCGGTATGCTGAGCCGCCCCGAACTCATCGACGCCCTCGCCCCCGTCATGCGCGCCGCCGGCCGCCTGATCGAGGAGGTGCGCGAGGCGGGCTTCGAAACCCGCGGCAAGTCCGACGCATCGCCGGTGACCGAGGCCGACGAGCGCGCCGAGCTGCTGATCACCGCCGCGCTCGCCGCCGCCGACCCCGACACCCCGATCGTCGGCGAGGAAGCGCACGCCGCCGGCCACCGCCCGCCGCCGTGCGGACGGTTCTGGCTAATCGATCCGCTCGACGGGACGCGCGACTTCATCGCCGGGCGCGCGGCGTATTCGGTCAATATCGGGCTGATCGAGCATGGCCGCCCCGTGCTCGGCCTCGTGCTGAGCCCGCGCGACGGCGTGCTGTGGGCGGGCGCGGAGGGACACGGCGCGTTCCGGCAGGACCCCGGCGAGGAGCGCGTGGCAATCGCGACGCGGCTGTGTGCGGTGCCGCCGGTCGTCGTCGTCAGCCACAGCCACCTCGACGACGAAACCCGCGATTACCTGTCGCGGCTCGGCATGGTCGCGCTCGAACCCGCCGGATCGAGCCTCAAGTTCTGCCGCCTCGCCGAGGGGAGCGCCGACGTCTACCCGCGCTACGGCCCGACGATGGAGTGGGATACCGCCGCGGGGCAAGCGATCCTGCTCGCCGCCGGGGGGGCGATGCACAGCCCGGGGGGGACCGATTTCGCCTACGGCAAGCCGGGATATCTCAACAGCGGCTTCCTCGCGGTCGGCGACGCGGGGACCTTCGACCGGCTGCCGCCACTCTAACGTGATCCTCCCCGAAGGCGGGGAGGATCACGCCGCGACCTGAAACCGCAATAGCTTCGCCTTCGTCGCGACCAGCGCCGACAACGGCCCGCCGATGGCGCGCGCAAACGCCGGGTCGGTGACGTCGAGCCCGCCGGTCAGCGCGCCATACGCGGGCAGGACAAGCTTGCTCGGCGTCACCGCGAAGCACCGCCGGACGATCCGCCGCCCGCGCAGCGTCAGCCGCAGCTTGGGGTGATAATGCCCCGAAATCTCGGGAGCGGGGTCGCGGGTTGCTTCGTGCCGCAGCATGATCCCGTCGATTGCCGCCTCGACCATCACCCGCCCGCCGAGCACGCCCGCGCTGCTATCGTCGTGGTTGCCGGTGATCCACACCCAGTCGAGGTCGCGGGTCAGTCGCCGCAGCGTGTCGCGCGCCGGAAGCGGCAACCGCTCCGCGCCGCCGGTGTCGTGGAAGCTGTCGCCGAGGCACCACAATCGCGTCGCCCCGGTCGCCTCGACCGCGTCGATCAGGCAGGCGAGCGTGTCGAAGCTGTCGTACGGCGGCAGGAATTGGCCGTGCACCCCGTAGAAGCTCGCCTTTTCGAGGTGAAGATCGGCGACGAGCAACGCATTGCGCGCCGGCCAGAACAATGCCCCGCACGGCTGCGGCACGAACGTTGCGCCAGCGAACGAAAGGGAAACGGCGGGCATATGCGCGGTATGCGTCAAGCGGGGGCGGCGGCGCAAGGGCGGCATGCGCTTGCGGGCAAGTTCATACAGCCGCCAGCGCATGTTCCGCTGCATCCCGTTCGTCAAAGCGAAAAATGATCGCGCACGTCGCGACAACTTGAACGAATCAAATAAAAGTGGCAGAATCACTTCATTGAGTAAGAATTTCTTGAAGGTGAAAGGTTCGCTTTTCGTTTTTTCGGGATCGAATTGCGATCGCGGAGCATCAGCCACCTCGACGACTTTAGTATGGTGGGGTTTCGCAAGTTCATCAGGCATTGATATGGGGGTGAGTATGCCGTTGTCATTGAGGACGATGCGAAAGCTCGCGGCCTACCATGCTCATGATCATAGGAATGGGATCGACGTTCAAACGAACCAAAACCTTACACAGGCCGCGTGCTGGAGCTGGGCCTTGACCGGCACATATCTCGGTGTCGGCTCACCGTTCAGTGCAAATTCAATCATCGACGCAATCGTGAATGTCGATATTATACAAGAACCACCGGCGCCCACCGGCATAAACGATGTTCGTGCCCAATATCCCGGATCGGATGGCGATTTCACCGCTCTTGCAGCAAATTTCGGTAATGCGCAGAATGGAAGTGCCGCCGCGCAAACAGCGTTCAAGACTGGAATTTTAAGAATATTGGCACGTGCCAACGGGTTAACACCAAATGCTAATGTTGCCGGTGCATATACTCTACATATGAAGACCGGAAACTGGTGGTCATGGGACCATTTTGGATTGGGTGTTCTGATCAACGGCAACCGGATGTTCATCCAGACCGTGACGGGCGTTCCGGTGGCGATCAGTTGTGACCGAATGTGGGACGAGTCTATGCCCGAGACCGTTATCGGAATTAATGACTTGCTTGGTACGCACGTAAACTTCATTGATGGTATTCAGCGTGCACCGGTTGGACAAGCTCAATGCGTCGTCTGTAATCAGACACACGGTATAATCCCAAGCGTGTTCAATCTGTGGCATTCTTGCCGGGTATGCGGCTCAGTTTATTGCCCGACACATGTCGCGACTCTTGGCGGTGTGGTACCAGGCAAGACTTCGAGAAGTTGCAGTCAACTCGCGTGTCCTGGCAGAACGCAAGCCGAACCGTGGTAAACTAATAGGCTGCCATTGCCCCTGCAGCCCCCCGTGTTCGCATACTTCCTCCGGAAACGCGGGAGCAACAACAAGCGCTTCTGCATGACCGTAGCGCGGGAATGAGCGCATGTCCGGCTAGCGAATATGTAGCCCCCGCGTCAGTCGAGCCGCATCGCCGCTTCTGCCAGCGCATCCGCCTCGATCAGCAGCGCATCGTCGGCCGCGCCGAAGACGCGCTCCTTGCCGACCTCGAGCAGCACCGGGACCGCGAGCGGCGAGACGCGGTCGAGGACGCGGTGGACCAGATGCGTCTGCGAGCGCTCGAGCAGCGCCGCGAGCCGCCCGATCTCGGTGATCTTCGACCGCGCGTCGGTCCACGCCGCGGTCAGCAGTAGATGGTCGGGCTCGTGCCGCCGGAGCACGTCGTAGATCAGGTCGCTCGAAAACGTCACCTGCTTGCCGGTCTTGTGCTGCCCCGGATGAACCCGGTCGATCAGCCCGGCGATCACCGCGACCTCGCGGAACGCCCGCCTGAGAAATGGTGATCCAGCGATCCATTCGGCGAGCTCGTCCTCGAAGACGTCAGGCGAAAACAACGGCTTGGGGTCGGTGACCGGCAACAGGCTCCACGTCGCCACCATATAGTCGCTGCCGACGAAGCCGAGCGGATGCAGCCCGGCTTTCTCCATCCGCTGGGTCAGCAGCATGCCGAGCGTCTGGTGGGCGTTGCGCCCCTCGAAGCCGTAGGCGACCATGTAGTTGCGCCCGTCCGCCGGGAAGGTCTCGACGAGCAGGTCGTCCATCCCCGGCAGCGCCGACCGCTGGCGCTGATAGTCGAGCCATTCGGCGACGTCGGCGGGCATCTCGGCCCAACGCTCGGGCGAGTTGAACAGCCCGCGGACCCGCCGCGCGAGGTTGGTGGACAGCGGCATCCGCCCGCCGACATAGGTGGGCACGCGCGGGTCGCCCTTGCCGAGTTTGACGAACAAGTCGGGGCCGTCGAAACCGGTGACTTCGAGGACCTGCCCCGCGAACATGAAGCTGTCGCCGATACGGAGCTGGCTGGCGAACCACTCCTCGACCTTGCCGAAGCTGCGCCCGCGCCCGCGCCCCGCCTTGCCGTAGACGACGTTCAACGCCGCTGCCTCGACGATCGTCCCGGCGTTGAGTCGGTGCTGCGCCGCCATTCGCGGATGGCTGACGCGGTACAGCCCGTCGGGACCTAGGGTAAGCCGCTTGTACCGCTCGTACGCCCTGAGCGCGTAGCCGCCCGATTCGATGAAGCCGAGCGTGCGGTCGAACTCGGCACGCGGCAGCCCGGCGTAGGGGGCGGACGAGCGAACCTCGTCGTACATCGCGTCGGCGGCGAACGGGGCCGAGCAGGCGCACGCCATCAGGTGCTGCGCGAGGACGTCGACCCCGCCCGGGCGAAACAGGTCGGCGTCGAGCTCGTGCGCCTCGACCGCGTCGCGCGCCGCCAGCGACTCCAGATATTCGAAGCGGTTGCCGGGGACGACGACCGCTTCCGACACCTCGTCCATCCGGTGGTTAGCGCGGCCGATGCGCTGGAGCAGCCGCGACGACCCCTTCGGTGCACCCATCTGGACGACGAGGTCGACGTCGCCCCAGTCGATGCCGAGGTCGAGGCTCGCGGTCGCGACGATCGCGCGCAGCCGCCCCGTCGCCATCGCATTCTCGACCTTGCGTCGCGCCTCGGCGCTGAGCGAGCCGTGGTGGATGCCGATCGGGAAGGCGTCGTCGTTCTCCGCCCACAGGTCGCGGAAGATCAGTTCGGCGACCGCGCGGGTGTTGACGAAGACGATCGTCAGCTTGTGGCGGGCGATCAGCTTGATCACCTCGCGCGCCGCATAGCGCCCGTTGTGCCCCGCCCACGGAATGCGCCCATCGGGGACGAGGATGTCGACGTGCGGCTCGGCCCCCGGGTCGCCATGGACGAGGCGGACGCTCGCGGCATCGGCGTCCGGGGCGAGCCAGCCCTGATACGCCTCGGGATCGGCGATCGTCGCCGACAGCGCGACCCGGCGCAGGTCCGGGCTCAGCGCCTGCAGGCGCGACATCGCGAGGTTGAGGATGTCGCCGCGCTTGGTCGTGGCGAAGGCATGGACCTCGTCGACGATCACCGTCTTGAGCTGCCCAAGCATCCGGTCGGCGTCGGGGTAGCTGATCAGCAGCGACAGCGATTCAGGCGTCGTCAGCAGGATTTGCGGCGGGCGCTCGCGCTGCCGGGCCTTGCGGTCCGACGGCGTATCCCCGGTCCGCGTCTCGACCCTTATATCGAGCCCCATCTCGGCGATCGGGTTGAGCAGGTTGCGCTGGACGTCGACCGCGAGCGCCTTGAGCGGCGAGACGTACAGCGTGTGGAGGCCGTCGACCGGGTCCGCGATCAATTCGGCGAGGCTCGGCAGGAACCCCGCGAGCGTCTTGCCCGACCCCGTCGGCGCAACGAGCAGCGCGTGCTCCCCGGCGCGAGCAGCGGCGAGCATCTCGAGCTGATGCCGCCGCACGCCCCAGCCGCGCGTCGCGAACCAGTCGGTGATCGGGAGAGGAAGGCCGGACATTGTGACGATATAGGGATGCCCCCATATCAACGCGATGCCCGCAGGTTCATGGCTCCAGCCCCACCCCGAGGGCATCTATGTCGCCCCCGGCGACTTCTGGATCGATCCGTCGACCCCGAAGCCGTCGGCGCTCGTCACCCACGGCCATGCCGACCATGCGCGCGGCGGGCACGGCAAGGTGCTGGCGACCGCCGAGACGCTGGCGATCATGGACGTGCGCTACGGCGAGCAGTCGGGGCAGGCTGCGGCGTACGGCGAGAGCGTCCGCGTCGGCGACGTCACCGCGACCTTCGTCCCCGCCGGGCACGTCCTCGGCTCGGCGCAGATCGTCCTCGATCACAATGGCGAGCGGATCGTCGTCTCGGGCGACTACAAGCGACGCGCCGACCCGACGTGTACCGCGTTCGAGCCGGTGCCGTGCGACATCTTCGTCACCGAGGCGACCTTCGGCCTGCCGGTGTTCCGCCACCCCGACACGGGGCAGGAGGTCGCCAAGGTCCTGACCGCGCTCAGCCACAACCCCGAGCGCTGCGTCGTCATCGGCGCGTACGCGCTCGGCAAGGCGCAGCGGGTGATCGCCGAGTTGCGCCAGCTCGGTCACGACGCGCCGATCTACCTCCACGGCGCGGTCCAGCGGCTGTGCGACCTGTACGTCGCGCTCGGGGTCGATCTCGGCGCCCTGCGACCGGCGGCCGGATTGAAGCCCGCCGACCTCAAGGGCAGCGTCGTCATCGCCCCGCCGTCGGCGCTGAACGACCGCTGGAGCCGCCGCCTGCCCGACCCGATCACCGCGATGGCGTCGGGCTGGATGCGCGTCCGCCAGCGCGCGGTCCAGCGGCAGGTCGAACTGCCGCTGATCATCTCCGACCACGCCGACTGGGACGAGCTGACGACGACATGCACCGAGCTTGCGCCAAACGAGGTGTGGGTGACGCACGGGCGCGAGGAGGCGCTGGTGCACTGGTGCCAGACGCGGCAGATCAAGGCGCGGGCGTTGGATCTGGTCGGGTTCGATGACGAGGACGACTGACCACTGACGCCTTCCTCTCCCGCTTGCGGGAGAGGCGACTCGCGCGGCAGCGCGGCGGGTGAGGGTGTCCCCGAAGAACGAGTGGGGCGACGGTGGTGGAGCAACGCCGCGCCGGACACCCTCACCCCGGGCCGGCGCAAGCGCGCCGTCTCTCGCCCCTCCCCTGAAGGGGAGGGGTAGTCGTTCAAACCGCCTCCGGCCCGCGCGCGATCGCGACGACCCCGGTCCTTGCGACCTCGACCAGCCCGACCTCGCGCATCAGGGTAATGAAGCTGTCGACCTTGCCGGTCGGTCCGCTGATCTCGAAGACGAAGCTGCGCGTCGTTGTGTCGACCGCGCGGGCGCGAAAGATGTCGGCGAGGCGCAGCGCCTCGACGCGTTTCTCACCGACCCCCGCGACCTTGACCAGCGCCATCTCGCGCTCGACGTGCGGGCCCAGCGCGGTCAGGTCGAGGACGCGGTGGACGGGGACGAGCCGGTCGAGCTGCGCCATGATCTGCTCGATCACCGCGGGCGGGCCGGAGGTGACGACGGTGATCCGGCTGACGGCATGGTCGTCGGACACGTCGGCGACAGTCAGGCTTTCGATGTTGTACCCGCGCGCGGAAAACAGCCCAACGATGCGCGCGAGGACGCCCGCCTCGTTGTCGACGAGGATGGAGAGGGTGTGGCGTTCGGATGGGAGGGGTTTCATCGATTAAACCAGCGCTGCAGCATCTTCGTCTTTCTCGCCCACAGTCTCATCCCCATGCAGCACCATCTCGGTATGCGCCGCGCCGCTCGGGATCATCGGGAAACAGTTCGCCAGTTTAGCGACGCGGCAATCCACCATCACCGGGCCGTCCGCCGCGAGCATCGCCGCGATGCCGTCGTCCAACTCGCTCGTGTCGGAGATGCGAATACCCGTCCAGCCGTACGCCTCGGCGAGCTTGACGAAATCGGGCAGGGCCTCGGAATAGCTCTCGCTATACCGCCCGCCGTGGTTGAGTTCCTGCCATTGGCGGACCATCCCCATATATTCGTTGTTCAGGATGAACACCTTGACCGGGAGCCGATACTGCGTCGCGGTGCCGAGCTCCTGGATGTTCATCTGGATGCTCGCCTCGCCGGCGATGTCGATGACCAATGCGTTCGGATTGCCGAGCTGCGCGCCGATCGCGGCGGGCAGGCCGTAGCCCATCGTGCCGAGCCCGCCGCTCGTCAGCCACTTGTTCGGCCCCTCGAAGCCGAAGTGCTGCGCCGCCCACATCTGGTGCTGGCCGACCTCCGTCGTGATGATCGGCGAGCGCTGGTGCGTCGCCTCCCACAGCCGCCGGATCGCGTATTGCGGCAGGATGTCGGACCCGGTCTGGGCGAAGCCGAGGCTATCGCGCTGCCGCCAATGGCCGATCTTCGCCCACCACGGCTTGAGGTCCATCGCGCGGTGGCCGCGCGCCTTCCACACCTTGATGAGGTCTTCGAGGACATGGCCGACGTCGCCGACGATGCCGAGGTCGACGCGGACGGTCTTGTTGATCGACGAGCGGTCGATATCGACGTGGATCTTCTTCGACCCCGGCGAGAAGGCGTCGAGCCGCCCGGTCACCCGGTCGTCGAAGCGCGCGCCGAGGCACAGCATCAGGTCGGCGCCGTGCATCGCCATGTTGGCCTCGTAGGTACCGTGCATGCCCAGCATGCCGAGGAACTGCGGCGACGTCGCGGGGAAGCAGCCGAGGCCCATCAGCGTCGACGTTACCGGCGCGCCGGTCAGCCGGGCGAGTTCGCGCAGCAGTTGCGACGCCCCCGGGCCCGAATTGATGATGCCGCCGCCGGTGTACAGAATCGGCCGCTCGGCGGCGGCGAGCATCTCGACCGCCGCCTCGATCGCGGCGAGGTCGCCCTTGACCTGCGGCTTGTACGTCTTGTGCTCGATCTTGCCCGGGCGGACGTAGCGGGTCCGCGCGACCTGGACGTCCTTGGGAATGTCGACGACGACCGGTCCCGGACGTCCCGAGGTGGCGATGTAGAACGCCTCGTGGATCGTGTCGCCGAGGCGGTGGACGTCCTTGACGAGGTAGTTGTGCTTCGAACAGTGGCGGGTAATGCCGACCGTGTCGCACTCCTGGAACGCATCGGTGCCGATCAAATGCGTCGGCACCTGGCCCGTCAGGACGACGATCGGGATCGAATCCATCAGCGCGTCGGTGATGCCGGTGACGGCGTTGGTCGCGCCCGGGCCGCTAGTGACGAGGACGACGCCGGGCTTGCCGGTCGAGCGGGCATAGCCCTCCGCCGCGTGGACCGCCGCCTGTTCGTGGCGGACGAGGATGTGCTTGATCCGGCGACCCGCGGACTCCTGTTCGAACAGCGCGTCGTAGATCGGCAGGACCGCGCCGCCGGGGTAGCCGAATACGATCTCGACCCCGAGGTCGAGCAGCGCGCGGACGATCACGCCCGCGCCATTGGTTTCGTTAGATGCCGTCACTATGCTTACTCGCGTCGATTGCGAGCGTCCTGTTAGTGATCGAAAATTACGCTGTCAACACTCGAACAGCAATGAAATTACGCGATTGCGGCGCGATGTTGGCGCATTGCCACCCCGATCAGGCCGAAGCCACCGATCATCAGCGCCCAGCTCGACGGCTCGGGGACCGAGCCGATGCCGATCAACTCGCCGACATAGCGCGACAGTGCGGCGTGGACCGGTGCGGTCGGATGGATGCCGTCGAAGCTGAGATAGTGGTTGCAGTCGGGGTGCGGGTTCGACGGCGGCAGGCTGATGTTGACGCACGCATCGGCGAGGTTGGTGTCGAGGTCGGCGGGCAGGCCGAACGCCGCGGGGTTGTCGCGCAACGCACTGAAGAAGCCGAAATAGTCGATCTGCTTGAACGACGTTCCCGGTGCCAGATGGAGGGTGCTGAAGCCCGCTTGCAGGGCGTTCTCGAGGTAGATGCTGGCGGCGATTTCCGGGTTGGGGACGCCACCGATCAGGAAGTGCGTCGCTCCGGCGGAGTTGAGCGCATAAATCGCGCCGAGATAATTGCCGACGAAGGCGTTGGTGAACGCAGTCGTGAATGCGGCAGCGGCAGCAGCGTCCGGCGCGGCGGCAATGCCGGCGAGCAGCGCGCTGACGTCGTTGTTGCCGAAATTGAGGACGTAGAGCGCGTTCGGATCGATCGGCTTGCCGCTCGTCGCATAGATGCCGAGCTGGCTGATGAGCCCGGGGACGGTGAAGCCGAGCAGGCTGCGGTCTTCGGCCGCCTCCGCGCCGCCGACCGCGTAGTTGTCGCCGCCGCGCAGGAACGGGACAGTTAGATGCCCCGTCAGCCGCTGCTCGATCAGGTCGGTCCAGACCGGCCCGTTCGAATATCGGCCGGCGAAATAGCCGTAGCCCGGCTGCGCGGTCAGCCCGCCGGTGCCGAGATAGGCATTGCCTGCATCGACCAGCGAGTCGCCGAAGACGACGAGCTTGTCGGGTCGGGCAGCGGCCGGGACTGCTGTCCCGACCGCCGCGCCGATTGCCAATATTGCCAGAAACCGACCGATGCCCATGCAGAATCCCCCCGAATTTGAGCGGAAGTTAGTGGCTTATGGTTGACGTTTGGTTACCGACATGGCGATTTTCGTTCAGGCGGCGACGGCGACCCGGCGACGCCGGAGCAGGCCAATCAGGCCGAAACCGGCGACCATCTGCGCCCAGACCATCGGCTCGGGAACGCCGCCAACGGGCGTCGTCGGTGTCAGTGCCGCGAACAGCCGCTCGTCGGGGCGAAGCGTTCCGAGATGGACCTCGCCGCCCTGGTGGAAGGTGCCAACCGCGACCGAGCCCTCGATCGGAGTCGAGTTGCTCACCGTCGCGAACGGGGCGAGCAGCGCGCCGTTGAACTGCTTGTTGAGCGTGATCGACGTCGCCGTGCCGAAGTTCCACAGGACGTACAGGTTGTACATTGAGTTGTTCGAGTTGGCGTTGAGCGTGTAGCTCGACGCGCCGGTGACGTTGATGATCGTCGTCAGGTAACCGCCGCTGCCATTGCTCGGCAAGTCGTACAGCAGGTTCGACGCATCAAGGAACGACGTCAGGTTGGTCGAGTCGATCGTGATCATCGCATAGCCGAGGTGGTTCGGGTCGCGCGCGATCAGCTTGGCATTGTTGTGGTCGCTGCCGTCGAAGCTGCTGCCGGTCGCCGACAGGGTGTAGAGCGCGGTCGACAGCGCGCTGAGGTCGGCGGTGAGCGTCGCGGTCTGCGTCGCGATGCTCGCGTGGAGGTCGTTCGCGCCACCGGGTGCGAGCGACGCATCCTTGACCGGGAAGGTGTTCATGAAGCCCGACGCGATGCCGCCGTACGACACGTCGGTGCCGCCGTTGATGTTGCTTGCCGAAACTGTAAGATATTCCGACACTCCGGCGGTGGACATCGCGTTGTTAACTATGATGAAAAGTCGTCGCTGGGACCGCGCGGCCACGCGGCTGTCTGGTTGCGGTACCACGTCTGCTGGCGCTTGGCGTAGTGGCGGGTGTCGATCCGGGTGCGTTCGATCGCGGTGGCAAGACTGGTCTCCCCACGCAGATGGGCGAGAAGCGGGGGCACGCCGAGCGCCTTCATCACCGGCGCGCCTGGCGGCAGCGCGCGGCGGGCCAGCGCGGCTATCTCGTCGAGCGCTCCGGCCGCGATCATCGCGTCGAGCCGGGCGTCGATCCGGGCGTGCAGCTCGGCGCGGGGCAGGTCGACGACATGGCCGCGCACCTCGACCTCCGCCGCAATCCCGCCGGTTGCCTCGGCCTGCCACTCGGCCAGCCGCCGCCCGGTCGAGCGGACGACTTCGAGCGCGCGGGTAACGCGCTGCGGATCGGCGAGGCGCGCGGCGGCGGCGGGGTCGAGCGCGGCGAGCGCGGCGCGGGCGGCGGCGGGGTCGAGCGCGCGGACTTCGGCGCGGACGCCGGGGTCGATCGGCGGAACGGCGGCGATCCCATCGAGCAGGGTCCGCAGGTACATCCCGCTGCCGCCGACGACGATGGGGAGACGCCCCTCGGCGATGGTCTCGGCGATCGCCCCGCGCGCTATGCCCGCCCAGCGCGCCGCGTCGCACGCCTCGGCTCCGTCGATGACGCCGTAGAGACGGTGCGGAACGGCTGCTTCGTCGGCCGCGGACGGGCGCGCGCTGAGGATGCGGAGATCGGCGTAGACCTGGCTCGCGTCGGCGTTGATGATCGTGCCGCCGCGCGCCTGCGCGAGGTCGAGCGCGACCGCCGACTTGCCCGCGGCGGTCGGTCCCGCGATAACCACGACCGTTGGCCGACCAAGGGAAATATCGATGCTCCTCGCGACGTTGATCGCCGCCGGTGCCTTGTCGCCGGGTGACATCGCCACGGCAAGCGACGCGCTGCGCGGGGCAGGGGGCGAGCCGGGGGTGGCGGCGTGGCTCGATGCGGGTGATGCCTGCGATTTGCCGGTCGCTGGGCTGAGCCAGTCCGCCGTGCGTGCCGCTCTCGAAGCTGCGTTCACTACGGTCGATGTCGTTGTCCAGCCCGCCGCCGCGTCGCGCCGCAAGCGGCTGCTTATCGCCGACATGGATTCGACGATGATCCAGTGCGAGTGCATCGACGAGCTCGCCGATTATGCCGGGTTGAAGCCGCAGGTCGCGGCGATCACCGAGGCGGCGATGCGCGGCGAACTCGACTTCGCCGCCGCGCTCGATGCCCGCGTCGCGCTGCTGGCGGGGATGGATGCGCGGGTCATCGATCGCTGCCGAGCGGAGCGGGTGCGGCTGATGCCGGGGGCGAAGCTGCTCGTCGCGACAATGGCGAGTTCAGGCGCGCGGACGATCCTCGTCTCGGGCGGCTTTACCGCCTTCGCCGGGCCGGTCGGAGCGGAACTCGGCTTCGACCGCATCGTCGCCAACCGGCTGCTCGTCGAGAACGGCAGGCTGACCGGCACCGTCGCCCGCCCGATTGTCGATGCCGCAACCAAGCGCGGTGAACTCGACGGCGCGGGGGTGCCGGTCGGCGACGCGATCGCGGTCGGCGACGGGGCGAACGACATTCCGATGCTCGAACGCGCCGGGCTGGGGGTCGCGTACCACGCCAAGCCCCGCGCCGCGACCGCCGCCGACGCGGCGATCCGCACCGGCGACCTGATGGCGCTGCTGTGGGCGCAGGGTTATCCCCGCGCCGAGTGGGTTACTTCAGCTTGAAGCTCAGCGACGCGCCGATGATCCGCGGCTCGTTATACACCGCCGCCATGTAGTTCTCGATCACGCCCTTGAGGTTCTTCTGGTCGGTCAGGTTGCGGACGAACACCGCCGCTTCGTACTTCGGCGTCGAATAACCCGCCTTGAGCCCGGCCTCGTACGTCCCGTTCGAGTTGAACTCGTTGGTCTTGTACAGGACGAAGTTGGTGTAGCCCTGCAAGTTGACATCGCCGGCGATGAACAGTTCGGCATCCTTGCTCACCGGGACGCCGTAACGCGCGGTGGCGTCGACGGTGTACTTCGGCGCGTTGGGCAGCGGGTTGCCGTTGATCTGCGCGAAGACGTTGGTGCCGATCTTGATCGTCGGGTTGTTGACCGTGCAGACGACGACGCCGTTCAAGGCGCAGACCTGCGCATAGACGCGCGTGTCCTTGATCTCGGTGTGGAGGAAGCTCGCGCCGAGCCCGAGCGACAGATGCTCGATCGGATGCCACTCGGCCTCGGCCTCGACGCCATAAGCATTTGCCTTGGCGGCGTTGAACAACACGCCGTTGCCATTGGAATCGTTGCCGTTCAGCTGGATGTTGCTGACGGTATAGCCGAAGCCGGTGACGTTGAAGCGCAGCTTGCGGTCGAACAACTGGCTCTTGAAGCCGGCTTCATAGCTGATGATCGTCTCCGAATTCGCCGTCGTGAAGTCGGAGTTGAACACCGCCGACCGCCCCTGGATCGTCGGGCCGCGGAAGCCGCGCGCGACGCGGGCATAGACGCTGACATCGGGGTCGACCTGGTACAGCGCGCTGACGTCCCAGCTCGGCTGGGTCGACGACAGGCGGACGAAGCGGCGTCCGGTGTAGGTGACGACGTTCGCTGCGGTATTGGCGGTCTGGAGCAAGGTCGTCGACTTGGTGTCGTTGGTCTCGCGCGCGCCGGCGGTGAGAGTCAGGTCGGGGACGATCTCGTAGCTCGCCTGGCCGAACACCGCCCATGACGTGTTGATGTTGCGCAACACGACGAAATTGTTCGGGTTGGTGCCGAGCAGGAATGCGCGCTGGTCGAACTCGGTGGTGTCGCGGCTGTCGAAATACATGCCGCCGACCTGATACTTGAAGCGCCCGCTGCCGTTCGAGGCGAGGCGGACTTCCTCGGTATACTGGTTCAGCCCACGAACCTTGCCTTGGCTTTGACCGAACCCGTTGGGTACGCCGCCGACCGGGTAGTTCGCCGCGGCACCGCCGTCGGTATCGCCGCGGCTGTAGCCCGACAGCGTCTCGTACGCGCTGATCGAAGTGAGGCTGACCTGGCCGAAGTCGTATTTGACGTTGAGGAACGCCCCGTACGTCTCATACGCCTGCGGGTTGCCCGCGGCCTCGTCGAGGCCGACCTGATCGCGCGGGCCGATGGGCTGGTTCGACCCCTTGATCAGCGCGCCACGATGGAAGATTGTCGACGTACCCTTGTACGACCGGCCCTGGCCCTCGGCGAGGATCGTCAGGTCCTCGGTCGGGGTGATCAGGATCTGCGCGCGCAGGTCGCGCTCGTTGAAGCCGCCAAGCGCGTCCTTCTTGTTGACCTGGGTCTTGTCGGCGCTGACCCCGGTGAAGGTGTTGTCGACCCAGTTATCACGGTGCTGGTACAGGCCCGAGACGCGGACGGCGATCTTGCCGGGAATGATCGCGCCACCGATGCCGCCGTCGAAGGTGACGGTGTTATAGCTGCCGTACGATCCCTGCGCGCGCGCGGTGAGGTCGTCGCTCGGCTTGATCGTGTCGATCTTGATGATGCCGGCGGTGGTGTTGCGCCCGAACAACGTGCCCTGCGGACCGCGCAGCACTTCGACCTGCGCGAGGTCGTAGGCGGGGTTCGACTTGAGGACGACATGTTCGAGGACGACGTCGTCCTGGATGATCTCGACCGGCTGCGACGCGCCGAGGTAGAAGTCGATGTTGCCGAGGCCGCGGATGTAGAAGCGCGGGAAGATGCGCCCGGTGGTCGTCTCGGCGTACAGCCCGGGGACGCGCCCCGACAGTTCGAGAATGTCGCCGCCGCCCGACTGGAACGAGCGCAGCAGGTCGCCCGAGACGACGCCGACCGACAGCGGCACCTTCTGGAGATTCTCGCTACGGCGTTCGGCGGTGACGACGATATCGGCGAGGCCGGAGTCGTCGGTCGTTGCCGCGGCTGCGGCCGGGACTTCGGCGGCGATCGCGTGGCTGCCGGTCACCACAACGGCAGCGGCGGAAAGCAGCAATGCCACCCGGAAAGTGAAATTCGACAAGACGATAACCCCTGAAATGGGACACTGCGGCGTCGTGCCCCGGTCCCGATGCCGCGGCGATAGGAGGCAAATATGACGGCGGCGTGACAAATCGCCCGGGCTGTGACCGGAATGCGGGGAGTGTGGCCGGCGGGCAACGGATGGTCGCTGGTCGTCGTACCTCGCTGTCGGGCAAGCCCGCGCGTTCGGCCTTTCCTACAGGGGACTCGATCGGTTAGCGTGTGCGGCTGTCGAGTCGGCCGCCAGCGGGTGGTCGATGCTCTTTCTCATTGTTGGTGTCGTCGTGGCGAGCGCCACGTAAATCGTGTCGCAAGGCGTGGGCGAAACCGCGGGGTGGGGGCTTCGAAAGATCGTGCCCGTCGTGTGGACTTAGTGGACTTCCGCCATCACGCGCGTCGCTCCCTTGAAGTGGAGGGGAAGCAAAAGGGCTGCGGGGTGGCGTCCGATCGGTGGAAAACCCGGTCGTTGTGCGGACTTGTGTGACCTTCCGCCGCCCGAGTGGGGGCGAAAGCAGCGAGTCGCTACCGCAAAAGCAGCGACTCGGTGGTGTGTGGACTTCCGCCATCCCGCGCGCCTCCCCTCCCGTTGCCCTTCGGGCGGCCTGCGGCTCAGGGGAGGGGCCGGGGGTGGGGGAGTCACCCCGAGCACCGAGATCGTGGCCGCCCCACCCCCGGGCCGGCGCAAGCGCGCCGTCTCTCGCCCCTCCCCTGAGCCGCAGGCCGCCCGAAGGGCAACGGGAGGGGAGGCAGAAAGGCAGCGGATGGGCGACCGATCGGCGCAAAACCTGGTCGTTCCGTGGACTTGTGTAACCTTCCGCCGGAAAATTCCCGCCAGCCTACCCCGCCAGCAGCGCCAGCAGCCGCTCGTTGACCACTGCCGGGTTGGCCTTGCCGGCCATCGCGCGCATCGTCTGGCCGACGAAGAAGCCGAACAACTTGTCCTTGCCGCCGCGGTAATCGGCGACCTTGTCGGGGTTGGCGGCGAGGATCTCGCCGATCGCGGCGTCGATCGCGCCGGTGTCCGACGTCTGGCGCAGGCCGCGCGCCTCGACGATGTGCGCGGCACCTTCACCGGTCTCGAGCATGATCTCGAAGACCTGCTTGGCGAGCGGACCCGACAGCGTGCCGTCGGCGGTCAGCTTGAGCAGCTCGGCCGCGGCGGCGGGTGAAACGGGTGAGTCGGCGATATCCTTGCCGAGCCGCTTGAGCGCGCCGAACAGGTCGGACGTCACCCAGTTCGACGCGCGCGCCGCCAGCGCCGGGTCGCCGAGCGCCGCGAGTACCGCCTCGAAGTAATCGGCGGTTTCCTTCTCCGCCGTCAGCACCGCGGCGTTATATGCGGTCATGCCGAGCGCGCCTTCGAACCGCGCGCGCTTCGCGGTCGGCAGTTCGGGCAGGCTCGCGCGGCATTCGTCGATGAAGCCTTCGGTCAGCGTCAGCGGCAGCAGGTCGGGGTCGGGGAAATAGCGATAGTCGTGCGCATCTTCCTTCGACCGCATCGACCGCGTCTCCATCCGGTCGGGGTCGAACAGCCGAGTTTCCTGGACGATCGTCCCGCCGGCTTCGAGGACGTCGACCTGCCGCCGCGCTTCGAGTTCGATCGTCGCCATGACGAAGCGAACCGAATTGACGTTCTTGGTTTCTGTCCGCGTACCGAATGGGTCGCCCGGCTTGCGCACGCTGACGTTGACGTCGGCGCGCATCGACCCTTCCTCCATGTTGCCGTCGCAGCTCCCGACGTAGCGGAGGAGCGAGCGCAGGCCGCGGACGTACGCTCCGGCCTGTGCCGGGGAGCGCAGGTCGGGTTTGGAGACGATCTCCATCAGTGCGCAACCGGACCGGTTCAGGTCGACATAGGTCATCGTCGCATGGCCGTCATGGACCGACTTGCCGGCGTCCTGTTCGAGGTGGATTCGTTCGATGCCAACGCGCTTGGGGGCCTCGCCGTCGGGCTCGATGTCGAGATAGCCTTCGCCGACGACCGGGTGGTACAACTGGCTGATCTGATAGCCCTGCGGCAGGTCGGCGTAGAAGTAGTTCTTCCGGTCGAACCGGGAGAAGCGGTGAATCTCGGCGTCGAGTGCCAATCCGGTTCGCACCGCCTGGCGAACGCACTCGCCGTTGAGGACCGGCAGCATCCCCGGCATCGCCGCGTCGACGAGGCTGACCTGCGTGTTGGGCTCGGCGCCGAAGCTGGCGGCGGCGCCGGAGAACAGCTTCGACTTGGCGGTGACCTGCGCGTGGACCTCGAGGCCGACGACGATCTCCCAGTCGCCGGTTGTGCCGGGGACGGTGTAGGGGGCGGTGGTGCTCATGCCCGCCTTGTAGCAACTCCGGCGGGCGGTGGTCGACCCCCTGGTGTGGGGCGCTACTCGTGGGGGGCGGGATGCTGAAGGTACATCAGCCGCTTGATCTCGCGGCGCCCCTTCGTCACGGTGTCGAGGATCAAGCCGCTGAAAGCACACAGGACGGCGACGATCGTCAGCCCGGTGACGAGCACGGCGGTCGGGAAGCGCGGGACCAGCCCGGTCTCGACGTAGGTGATGGCCAGCGGCACCGCGAGCAGCGCGGCGACCAGCAGCAGGATGCCGGCGATCACCCCGAAGAACACCACCGGCCGCTCCGAGCGGTATAGCGCGACCATCGTCCACAGGATGCGCCAGCCGTCGGCATAGGTCGACAGCTTCGAGGTCGACCCCGCCGGGCGGTCGTAATAAGCGGTCGGCAGCTCGGCGCACGGCATGGCGAGTTCGAGGGCGTGGATGCTGATCTCGGTCTCGATCTCGAACCCCGCCGACAGCACCGGGAAGCTCTTGACGAAGCGCCGCGAGAAGACCCGGTAGCCGGTCAGGATGTCGCTGAACGACTGGCCGAACATCTGGGTCAAAAGCCCGGTCAGCAGCCGGTTGCCGAACTGGTGGCCGGGCCGGTACGCCGCCGCGCTCTCGTTGACCCGGGTGCCGACGACCATGTCGAGCTGGTCGCGGACGAGCAGGTCGACGAGGCGCGGCGCGGCCCCAGCCTCATACGTCGCGTCGCCATCGGCCATGACGTAAACGTCGGCATTGATGTCGGCGAACATCCGGCGGACGACCGCGCCCTTGCCCTGCCGCCGCTCGGAGCGGACGACCGCCCCGGCGGCGGCCGCGACCGCCATCGTCCGGTCGCTCGAATTGTTGTCGTAGACGTAGATCGTCGCCCCCGGCAGCGCGGCCCGGAAGCCCGCCACCGTCTGCCCGATCGCCGCCTCTTCGTTGTAGCAGGGCAGCAACACGGCGATGCGAAGTGTCATAGTGGCATCCTGAAGGCTCAGCGGCGAGGATCGGCGACGGAGCGCTTGGCCCCGACTCCAAGCCGCTCACGCGCCCAGCGCTGACCCGGCAGCTCGACCGTCCGATAGGTGATGTAGCTCAGTCCGATGACGATCAGGAGCATCATGCCGGTCAACAGCGTGCCCTGCAACGGCGTCGCCCCGACGATGCGGATGGCGACCCCGTTGTGGATGCCGGGCGATGAGGTCGGATAGCCGGTGAGGCGCTCGATGATCTTGAGGACGTCAGCGCTTCGCGCCTGGACGAAGCTGTGGAGCATATAGATCGAGTAACTGAGCGTACCGAGCAACAGGAGCGGCGGGGTCGCCAGCAGCCGGCTGACACGCCCGCGCTCATGCGCGAAGATGAGGACGGCGACCGCAAACACGAGCGGCCCCAGCACATTCCATTGGGAGGTCATCGTCGCCATGACAAAGCCGGCGCTCGCCACGAGCGCGGTAAGCTCGAGGACCGTCCATAAGATCGGACGCGTGTCGGTCGCGCGGCCCTCGCGTCGCCACACCGCCCAGCCGAGGACGCCCAGCGAGAAGCCGTAGATGCAGCGGACCAGCCCCCAGTCCCATGTGACATTGATGCCCGCTGACCGCACGCCCAGTAGGATCAGCGGGCAGGCGACGACGACGACGAGCATCACCGCTTCGAGCCGGGTGCGCAGCCACGGGACGGCGAGGGCGAAGACGACGTAGGTCCAGAATTCGACGCCGATGCTCCACGCCGGGTCGTTCCAGGTAAGCCGCGAGGTCAGGCCGACGCTGTGGAGCATGAGCAGGTGCAGGATGATCGCGCTTGGTGCATGCGCCGTGTCGAACATCTGGCGCGGCCTTTGCCCGGGTGACAGCAGGATCGCCCCGGCGATCTCGGTGACGACGAACAGCCCGAGCACAAAGATATGGAGCGGGTAGATCCGCCCCAGCCGCAGCCCGAGGAAGCGCCACGGCGAGAGTCCTTCCTCGAGCCGCTGGCGATAATTGGCGGCGATGACGAACCCCGACAGGACGAAGAAGAAGTCGACATACTGCCAGCTCGACCGTACGAACTGGCTCTCCGCGATCGGGGAATTGGCCTTGAAGTGGAACAGGCAGACGAGGACCGCGCATAGCCCTCGCAGTGCGTCGAGGGCGACGAAACGGTGGGTACCGGGGGTCACGAGGGG
>JAYTTV010000105.1:0-2070 GCA_043745075.1 Sphingomonadaceae bacterium | reverse complement strand
CGATCGCGCCACGCGCGCGAACGGTCACCGTGGCGGCGGCGGGTGGCGGGGTTTCGGGCTGGCGGCGAACCTCCTGCGAGGTCGGCAGGCCGCCGTTGATGATCCCGGGGGCCGGCACCGCTCCGCCGGGACTGATGATCTGGGCAGACAACGGCAGCGTGGCGAGCAGCGGCGATATCAGCAGCGTGCCGGCCGTAATGGCCGACATCGGGCCTCGCCCGCGACGCTGTACGCCCCCCCACATTCGCAAATACCCCCGTCCGGCTGCATCCGACAGCCAACTAGTTCCTACGCAGTAATGACCTAAATGCCCACGGTTTTACCGCCGCGGTCGCGATCTTTGTTACTAGCCCCCCGACTATATAACGCGGCTTACGAAGCGCTGACCTCGACGCGGCGATTGGCGGCATCCTCGGGCGAATGGCCCTTGAGGGTCTTGTCGGGGCCAAATCCCTTGGCGGTCATGCGGCCCTTGTCGACGCCATTGCTCGACAGATAATTGACGACCGACTGGGCGCGCGCCTGGCTCAGCGCCATATTGACGTCACGCGGACCGCTGCTGTCGGTGTGGCCTTCGACGGTGAACGGACGATAACTGCCGACCGCGACGAGGCTCTTGGCGAACCGGTCGAGCGTCGCCTTGGCGGCGGCGGTAAGATCGGCCGAACCCTTGACGAAGGTCATACTGATATCGGCGCGGATCGCCCGCGAGACGCTGCTCGCGGCGTTCGACATCGCCGTGCCGGCCGACGCTGCACCCGGGAGGCGCATCTGGCGGGTTTCGACGGTGTCGGGGCACGAGCCGTCGGGAAGCTTTTTCGGGCAGCTCGGTTCCTCGGGCTTCGGCTTGGCGGCGAGGCTCTTGGCGAGTCCTTCGACGTCCTGCGCGTGGACCGAAACCGCGCCAAAGCCCATCAGGCCGGCAGCGGCGAATGCGAGAAACGTCCGCACGATTGATCCTAACACGATTGCCCCGCGCAATATTCGCGCCATTGCTCTCTAAGAACTTCGCAAGTGTTCCGTCAATTGAATTGTGCGCGGATAGGCCGCACGCACAGCGTTTAAAGACTAAAACGATCACGCACGTCGACGTTCAAAACGGTACCGCAACGAACTGCTAGCCGATCAGCGGCATCACCTGTCGACCGCCATCGACGATCATCGATCCGGCGACGTAAACGATCACCGCGAGTCCCGCGTAGGCGATCCAGTGGTGACGCTCGATGATTCGCGCGATGTAGTTCGCCGCGACCGCCATCAGCGTCACCGACAAAGCGAGCCCGAAGAACAGCACCGCCGGGTGATCGCGCGCCGCCCCGGCGACGGCGAGAACATTGTCGAGGCTCATCGAAAGGTCGGCGATCGCGACCTGGATCGCGGCGCGAGCGAAGCTTTTCGCGGGCTTGACCATGACCGCATCGGCGGCGGGACCGCGCTCGCCGCGCAGCTCGCGGAACAGCTTCCATCCGACCCACAGCAGCAGCAGCCCGCCCGCGAGCCGCAGGCCGACGACGTCGAGCAGCCGCACCGCGAGGAAGGCGAAACCGACGAGGCAGACAAGCGCGATGCCGACGCCGAGCGTGAGGACGCGCTTGCGCTCGGCGGCGGGCAGCCCGGCGGCGAGCGTGCCGAGGATAACGACATTGTCACCCGCGAGCATCAGGTCGATCATGATGACCTGGCCGAGTGCGGCGAGCCCGCCGGCGGTGAAGACGTCGGCGAAGAATTCCATGTCGCGAGGACTACTTGGGCGGGCGCAACATGGCAAACGGGTTGGCGCGCGCCTTGTCCGCCGCTGCGATCGCCTCGGCCTCGGCCTCGCTGGTCAGCAGGCGCTCGGCAGCCGCGCGGATCTCGGCGGGGGCGCGTGGATACGGATCGAGCGCGAGACCGAGCGACTGGGCGATCGCCTCGCCAAGGTCGATGTGATCGCCATCGAGCGGCACGACGTCGAGGTCGCTATCGCCCAATTCGATCTCGTCGCCGGCGGGGACGTCGTCGCTGAAGCGCAGGTCGACCGGCTCGGCGAGCACGAAGGCGACCGGCTCGGCCGAGACGACACATGCCTGC
>JAYTTV010000104.1:0-7951 GCA_043745075.1 Sphingomonadaceae bacterium | reverse complement strand
TGACTTGGCGTTAACCGCACTGCCCCCGGTGCATCAGTTTCGCATCTGCGAGCACCAGCGCCATCATCGCCTCGGCGACCGGTGCCGCGCGGATACCGACGCACGGGTCGTGGCGGCCCTTGGTGACGATCGCGGTCGCTTCGCCGCCGACGGTAATCGTCTCGACCGGGGTCAGGATCGACGAGGTCGGCTTGAGCGCGATCCGCACCACGACCGGCTGTCCGGTCGAGATGCCTCCCGCGGTGCCGCCCGCATGGTTCGACCCGAACACCGGCCGCCCGTCGGAGCCGGGGCGCATCGCATCGGCATTGTCCTCGCCGCGCAGCCGCGCCGCGCCGAAGCCGTCGCCGATCTCGACTCCCTTGACCGCGTTGACGCTCATCATTGCGGCGGCAAGCTGGCTGTCGAGCTTGGCGTAGACCGGGCTTCCCCACCCCGCCGGGACACCGGTGGCGATACATTCGACGATCGCGCCGAGCGACGACCCCGCCTTGCGCGCGGCGTCGAGCAGCACCTCCCACCGCGCGGCGGCGGCGGGATCGGGGCAGAAGAACGGGTTGCGGTCGATCTCGGCATCGTCGAACGCCGCGCGGTCGATCGCGTCGCCGCCGAGCTCGACGAGATACGCGCGGATCGACACCTCGGGGATGACCAGCCGCGCCACCGCCCCTGCCGCGACCCGGCTCGCGGTCTCGCGCGCCGACGACCGCCCGCCGCCGCGCGGATCGCGCAGGCCGTACTTGGCGTCATAGGCATAGTCGGCGTGGCCGGGGCGATACGCCTGCGCGATGTCGCCATAGTCCTTCGACCGCTGGTCGACGTTGTCGATCATGAGGTGGATCGGCGTGCCGGTGGTGCGGCCGTTGTAGATCCCCGACAGGATGCGAACCTGGTCGGGCTCCTGCCGCTGCGTGGTGAAGCGCGAGGTGCCGGGGCGGCGCTTGTCGAGCCACGGCTGGACGTCGCCCTCGGACAGCGCGAGCCCCGGAGGACAGCCGTCGACGACCGCGCCGATCGCGGGTCCGTGCGATTCGCCCCAGGTGGTGAAGCGGAAGAGGTGGCCGAAGGTGTTGAAGGTCATAACGGCCCGACCTTGGCACCCTCACCTTGCCACGCCCAAGCGGGCGCGGGCCCCTTCCTCTCGCCAAGTGGGAGAGGAGGACGGCTAGGCAACGCTGATATCCGGTGCGTCCTCGGCCTTCATCCCGATCACATTATACCCCGCGTCGACGTGGTGGACCTCGCCCGTCACCCCGCTCGCGAGGTCGGACAGCAGGTACACCCCCGCCCCGCCGACGTCGTCGATCGTCACGTTGCGGCGCAGCGGCGAGTTATATTCGTTCCACTTGAGGATGTAGCGGAAGTCGCCGATGCCGCTCGCCGCCAGCGTCTTGATCGGGCCAGCGCTGATCGCGTTGACGCGGACCTTGTCGGGGCCGAGGTCCATCGCGAGGTAGCGGACGCTCGTCTCGAGCGCGGCTTTCGCCACGCCCATGACGTTATAGTGCGGGATGACCTTTTCGGCGCCGTAATAGCTGAGCGTCAGCATCGAGCCGCCGTCGGGCATCATCGCCAGCGCGCGCTGGGCGACCGCGGTGAAGCTGAACACGCTGATGTTCATCGTCAGCGCGAAGTTCTCCGCACTGGTATCGACATACCGCCCGCGCAGTTCGTGCTTGTCGGAAAAGCCAATCGCGTGGACGAGATAGTCGATCGTCGGCCAGCGCGCGGCGAGTGTGGCGAAGCACGCGTCGATGCTCGCGGGTTCGGCGACGTCGCATTCGATCAGCAGGTCGCTGCCGAGCGAGGCCGCGAGCGGGCGAACGCGCTTTTCGAGTGCTTCACCCTGAAAGCTGAAGGCGATCTCGCCGCCCTGTGCCGCGACGGCCTGCGCGATCCCCCACGCGAGGCTCCGGTCGTTCGCCACCCCCATGATCAGGCCGCGCTTCCCGGCCATCAGTCCTGCCATTTATGGTCCTTGTTAACTCGTGGCGCGGTCTGCGCCCTCGCCCTGTTCGATCGTCGCCGCTTTCTGGCCCAGTTTCGGCACAATCGCCAGCGCTGCGTTGAGCTGCGCGCCGAAGACGACGCCAAGCCCGATGATATAGAAGAACAGCAGCGCGACGATCACCCCGGCGAGGCTGCCATACGTCCGGTCATAGCTGCCGAAGCTCGACAGGATAACGGGAAGCAACATCGTCGTCCCGATCCACACCGTCGCGATGAGCAATGCGCCGGGCCAGATCGGGCAGCCGACATCGCGGTATTTGCGCGGCGTCAGCGCGTAGAACAGCCCCCACAGCGACCCGAACAGCGCGAGCGCCGGCGCGATCCGGCCGAGGCCGACGAGGTTGATCAGATGCTCCTTGAACGGCAGGATCTGGGCGATGAACTGCTCGACCGCGGTCATCACCACCTGGACGATGAAGGCAATCACCATCAGCACGACCGCGCCGACGATGAGCGCGATCGCGCCGACGCGATATTCCCACACCGCGCGCGTGCTGCTCGTGCCGTACGCCTTGCGGATGATCTCGCGGATCGTCTCGATGAAGCCCGACACGGTCCACAGGGTGACGAGAATACCCAGCGTGACGAGGCCCTTGCCCGACCGCGCCGCGATCACCGCGCGAATCGGCTGCGCGATCAGCTTGCCGACATCGGGCGGCACGGTGCGGAGGAAGGCGTTGACCGCGTGGACCCCGTCCTCGGTTCGCCCGAATGCCCCAGCGATCGTCGCGACGACGATGAAGAACGGAAATAGCGTCAGCAGCGACAGATAGGCGAGGTTCCCGGCGAGGACGAAGCCGTCGGTCCACGTCCCGCCGACCACGCGCGTGATGATCTTGCACGGACGCGTCGCGAGGAAACGGGCAAGGACCGCCGGAACGTGCATGTCGGTCTGCCCCTCAGTCGATGCCGAACGCGCTCCGCGGGTTGCGGGTCGCGTCGCTCGCCCAACGTTCGGCGAAGCTCCGAAGCTCCGCATCGTCGGCGGGTAAATCGACCATCAGCGTCGCGAGCAGGTCGCCGCGGCTGCCATCGGCCTTGGTGAAGCCGCGCCCGCGCAGCCGCAGCGTCCGGTCCGACGTCGCGCCCGCGGGCACGCCGAGCATCACTGGTCCGTCGGGCGTCGGCACGCGGACCTTGGCACCGAGCACCGCTTCGCCGAGCCGCACCGGCAGGTCGAGGCGGATATCGGCACCGTCACGGATGAAGAAACGGTGCGGCATGATCTCGATCGTCACCAGCGCGTCGCCCGCCCCTCCCGGACCCGGGTCGCCCTGTCCCGCCATCCGCACCTGCTTGCCGCTCTCGAGCCCCGGCGTCAGCTTGAGGTCGAGCGTCTTGCCGTTGCGCAGCGCGATCCGCTGCGGCTTGAGCACTGCCGCATCCTCGAACGGCACGTTGAGCCGGTACGAGACGTCCGCCCCCTTGACCGGGGCAGCGTGCATCCGCGGGTCGCCGCCGAACGGACCGCCGCTGCGCCCGAACAGCTCGGAAAAGATGTCGCCCGGCTCGCCGCCGAAGTCGAAGCGGCTTCCGCCCCCCGGTGCGCCGCCACCGAAGCCGCGGTCGAAACCTTCGCCGCCGCCGAAACCACTGCTGCCACCACCGAAGCCGCCGCTGAATCCCGGCGGAGCCTTGGGCTGGCCGTCGGCATCGATCTCGCCGCGATCGTATTTCGCCCGCTCGGCGGGGTCCGACAGGATCGTGTACGCCGCCGACACGTCCTTGAACCGCGCCAGCGCCGCGGCGTCGCCGGCATGGGTGTCGGGGTGGTTCGCCTTCGCCAGCTTGCGATAGGCTTTCTTGATGTCTGCCGCGCTCGCGCCACGCGGCACGCCGAGCGTCGAATAAAGGTCTTTTGCCATGGCTCCCGTCACCACAGTGGCAGCGCGCTGTCCAGCGTGTTGCTAACCTAGGTCGTTACGATGGCGACGTCGATCCCCGTGCCGATGCGACGACTCCCGGTCGGGATAACATGGGGATGGTCGCGGCGGACGGTGCGCGCCCGCGCATCCGGCTAACACACCGAAAACGTTACGGTAGCGGACAGGATATAGTTACCGTAACTGTCAGAATACTTTACATTTCGTGAACGCAACAGATTGTTAAGTATTTGAGATATCGGGGCCCGATCAATTGGCACAGCTTTTGCTAGATTTTATACAACCGTAACCATTGGACAGGGTGGAGGCGGCCGACTGGAAATATCCAGTCTGGTTCAAGCAGAAAGGTACCAATGATGTTGAGGAAGCTTGTCGTAGCAGCCGCGGCACTCGCTGCCGCCTCCGCCGGTCAGGCGGTGACGGTGACGTCGTCGTTTGGCTCGCCTGACCCCGGCCCGGGAATGGGCGAATCGATCCTCGTCGACTTCAACTCGATGACGTTGCCCGCGGGCTATACGTTGACCGGTGGCTATGGCTACGCGACGGGTTCGTCGTCGTCGGCCGCTACGCCCGCAGGTGATACCACGCAGTATCTCTATGTTTCGTCGGCGCTGACCCCGAACAACGCGACGCTGACCACCGCCTTCGCGTTGAAGTCGATCAGCTTCTACTGGGGCTCGATCGACAAGTACAACTCGGTCGATGTCCTCGGCGCGGGCGGCGCGACGCTCGGCTCGTTCGCCGGCGGCATGCTGATGCCGGCAAACGGCGACCAGTCGGTCCCGGCGACCAACCGCCGCGTCTACTTCAGCGCCGGCAGCGGCGAGACGATCACCGGGCTGCGCTTCAACTCGACCGGCGTTGCGTTCGAGCTCGATGACGTCGCGGGCAAGGCCGCCGGCGCGGTTCCCGAGCCCGCCGCCTGGGCGCTGATGATCGCCGGTTTCGGCATGATTGGCGTCGCGTCCCGCCGTCGCCGGTCGATGCCGGCCGTTACCGCCTAAGCCGGCGCCGAACTAATGAAAGGGCTCCGGTTCGCCGGGGCCCTTTTTTTGTGCGCGTTGTGGCTGGGTTAATCGCGAGGCCCTTAACTGGCGATAGCGGAACCTCGCAATGACGTCGATCGTTACGGGGCAACGACAAAATAGTTCTAAGGATTTTCCATGCGCAATTTCATTCTCGCCGCCGGAATTGCGGCTGCCACGCTGAGCACTTCGGCGACCGCGCAGCAGACTTGCCAGGAGCGCCGTGACAATCGCGTCATCGGCACGGTCGCCGGTGCAGGCATCGGCGCGGTCCTCGGCGGCGCGATCTCCGGCGGCGGTCTCGGCGCCGTCCTCGGCGCGGTCGGCGGCGGTGTCGCGGGCAACCAGTTGACCAAGTCGAACGAAGGCGGCTGCGAGCGTGCCTACGGCTATTACGACAACAACCGGACGTGGCACGCGAACCGCATCGAGGGTAATTCGGCGACGGGGTATTACGACCGCAACGGCGTGTGGGTCGAGGGTGCGCCAAGCGGCTATTACGACAACGACGGACGCTATGTCGTCGCGCGCGACGGCGGCTACCGCGACCGCAACGGCTATTGGGTGCCAGCGCGCGATCATGCCTATTACGCCGCCGACGGCAGCTACATCGATCCGCGCGCGGTCGGTTACGCCGCGCCGCAGGAGGCCTACGATCCGCGCGCGCAGGGCTATCAGGGTGATCCGCGCGACCAGGGTTATCAGGGCGACGAGGGACCGCGCGACATCCGCAGCCGCGAGGACCGTATCTCACAGCGGATCGACCGCTTCGCCGCCGATGGCACGATGAACCGCGACCAGGTCTATCGCGCCCGCGCCGACCTCAATTCGATCCGCCGCAGCGAGCGGTCGATGCGCCATTATAACGGCCACCTGTCGCCGCAGAACGAGGCGAACATTCAGGCGCGTCTCGACGCGATGAGCCAGCGGCTGCGCGATACCAAGGTGCAGGCGCAGACCGGCTACCGCAACTAACCCGGTCGCCTGACCGGTTGCTCCCCATCGCCGCGGGCCGTACACCTGCGGCGATGGTGCACAACCCCTTCCCGCTCTTCGCCGACTGGTTCGCCGCCGCGGCCGCCGCCGAGGTCAACGACCCCAATGCCATGGCGCTCGCGACCGCGACACCCGACGGCCGCCCGTCGGTCCGCGTCGTCTTGCTGAAGGCGTGGGACGAACGCGGCTTCGTCTTCTACACCAACCTCGACAGCCGCAAGGGTACCGAGATCGCGGCTAACCCCGCGGTCCACCTCGATTTCCACTGGAAGTCGCTGCGGCGGCAGGTCCGTGTCGACGGCCGCGCCGAGCTCGTCAGCGACGCCGAGGCCGATGCCTATTTCGCCACCCGCCCGCGCGATTCGCAGCTCGGTGCATGGGCGTCGGACCAGTCGCGCCCGCTGCCCGATCGCGAAGTCTTCCGCTCGAAGCTCGCCCATGCCACCGCGAAATACGACGGCCTCCTCGTCCCCCGCCCGCCGCGCTGGTCGGGCTTCCGCGTCGTGCCCCAACAGATCGAGTTCTGGCAGGACGTCGACTTCCGCCATCACGAACGTACGCTCTACATCCGCAGCGGCAACGGCTGGACGACCGGAATGCTCTACCCATGACCGACGCTACCCGTGTCACCCTGACCCGGCGTGCGGCGATCGCTTCGGTATCATCGGCGACGGTCCTCCTCGTCCTCAAGGCATGGGCGGCGTCGGCGACGGGGTCGGTGGCGATGCTCGGCTCGCTCGCCGACACCGGCCTCGACCTGCTGTCCGGCTGCGTCACGCTGTACGCCGTCTGGCTCGCCGGGCAGCCCGCCGACGAGGACCACCGCTTCGGCCACGGCAAGGCGGAGGCGATCGCCGCGCTGATGCAGACCCTCGTCATCCTCGGCTCGGCGGTCGCGATCGGTGCGCGCGCGGCGATGGAGATCGGCACGCGAACCCCGCCGCAGCGCGCCGACGTCGGCATCGGCGTGTCGCTCGTCGCGGTCGCGTTGACGCTGTGCCTCGTCGCCTACCAGCGCCACGTCGTCCGCCAGACCCAGTCGATCGCGATCGTCACCGACAAGGTCCATTACGAATCCGACCTGCTGCTCAACCTCGCCGTCATCGTCGCGTTCGCGCTCGAAGCGTTCGCCGGGCTCCACGGCGCCGACGCAATCTTCGGCATCGGCATCGCGTTGTACCTCGCCTATGGCGCGATCACCTCCGCCCGCGCCGCGCTCGACATGCTCATGGACCGTGAGTGGCGCGACGAGAAACGTCAGACTTTGCTCGGCGTCGTCGCCCGCCACCCGCAGGTCGACGGCGTCCACGAGCTCCGCACCCGGAGCAGCGGCGTCGTCGACTTCATCCAGTTCCACATCTGGCTGTCGCCCGAGATGAGCGTCCGCTGCGCCCACGACATCGTCGACGAGATCGAAGCCGACGTCGCCGCGACCTTCCCCGGGGCCGAGATCATGATCCATATCGATCCGCTCGGTCACTACGACCGGCCGCAAGTGTTGAGGGCCTGACCGATGCGCATCCCGTTCCACCAGATCGACGCCTTCGCCGATCGCCCGTTCGCCGGTAACCCGGCAGCGGTGATGATCCTCGACGCCCCGCTCGACGACGCCACCTGCCAGTCGATCGCGGCGGAGAACAACATCGCCGAGACCGCCTTCCTCCTCGCCCGGACCGACGGCGTCGCCGACTACGACCTGCGCTGGTTCACCCCGACGGTCGAGGTCGCGCTGTGCGGCCACGCGACGCTCGCGAGCGGACATTGGGCGCTGATGCGCGACCGCAGCCGCTCGGCGGTGACCTTCGCGACGCGCAAGGCCGGCGTGCTGACGGTCGCCCGCGACGGCGCGGCGTTGCGGCTCGACCTGCCGGCATGGGGCGCCGCGCCCGGTGATCGCCGCCCCGACATCGAGGCCGCGCTCGGCGTCTCCCCGGTCGCGACGCTGTGGCGCGACAACGGCTATTCGGTGCTGGTCCTAGAGAACGAGGAAGCGGTCCGCGCGCTCACCCCCGACTTCGCCGCGTTGCGCGCAATCCC
>JAYTTV010000103.1:0-2073 GCA_043745075.1 Sphingomonadaceae bacterium | reverse complement strand
CAAAGCGCCGCGCCGCCTCGGCAAGGACGTCGCGGCGCAGCGGTGCTCGCGCGTGCAGGATGTTCCCTTCGCCCATAGCCCTGAGGTCGCGCAATACTGCGAACACGTCGTCGTAGCGCACCGAAATCGTGTCGACCTCCGCCACCGGATCGGCGAAGCCGGCACGCTGGAGGAGTCCGGCGGCCATGTCGGTATCGACCATCGGCAGGATCCGACCGGCCGCGCGGCCGGTCAGCTCGACTTCGGCGGCGAGCAGGTCGGCGCGCAGTTCGTTAAGGCTGGTGCCACCGAAAAAGCCGGCGACAAAAAGCCCGTCGGGACGCAGCGCCCTGCGCGCCTGGATCAGGGCTCCCGGCAGGTCGTTGACGCCGTGGAGCGCGGCCGCCGACACGATCAGGTCGAAGCTCGCATCGGCGAACGGCAGCCGGTCCTCGTCGCCGACGACCGACAGCGGTCGCCCCTCCCGCCAAGGCGATGGCTCGAGCGCGACGGTCAGGTCGCTGCCGGTCACGCCGGTCTGGCCGATATCAAGGACATGACCAAACCGCCGGTCGAGCGCCGCCACACGGTCGACGAGTTCTGCGGCGATCGCGACGCGCAGGAAGTCGGCGGCTCCGCTCGCTCGCGCGCGCTGCCGCCGCCGGGCCGCGCGGTCGAACGGTTCTTCGGCAGCAGGTGCGCGATTCGGGGGGCGGTCCATACCGGTCCATGCCGCGCGCGGGCAGCGGTGCCAAGCCCGACGATCACGGCGGCCTGCAGCTTTGCACTTGCTTAAGCAGTAACGTATTATTGGCCTATAGACCGACTGAAAGGCCCTTCATGGCGATCCGAACCGTAGCCCCCGACGAGGTGATCACCGCGCCGTATCCGCACGTCGCGACCGCGAACACGCTCGTCGACTATGATGCGCTCAACGCGGGCTTCCCCGCGGAGGACCGCTTCGGGCCGCAAATCCGCATGCACGGCGACCTAACCCACCCCGATCCCGAATATGTCCGGCTCACAGAAGAGGATCCGTCGTACGCCCGGCTGCACGAGTGGGTCTATTCGACTGGCTTCGTGACGACGTTCCTCGAGCTGTTCGACTCGGAGATCGAAAAATACGTCGCCAGCGGCGACCTGCTGCTGGATCCACGAAAGCTGCCGATCCGGCCCGAACCATACGAAAAGCGCGAGGAGCTTATCGGCTTTTCGAACGTCACCAAGGACGAGGCATTCCTCTTTCCGCGTCTAGATATCGGGATCGGCAAGCTGAACTACGGCCTCGTCAACGGTGGCGGCGGCGTCCACGTCGACAATCTGACGCGTCTGGTGTCGATCCTCGTCTATATCGACGACAACCCCGACATGGTCGGTGGCGAACATCGCCTCTACCGCGTCGAGGACTACACCCCGGTCATCGACAAGATCTATCCGGCGCGGGGCAACTTCATGGTCGCCTCGCTCCAGTCGAATCGCGCGCTTCACGACGTCAATCCGGTCACCGCGATCAAGGGTGTCCGCAAGGGCATGTACATGGCGGTGAGCTGCTCGGCGGAAATCTGGCGCCCCGACCCCGACGTCCGTCTGCAAAAGCTGACCAAGAGCCGCTACCGTCCGCCCGCCGCGATCCAGGCGCTGCGCGACGTCCGCAAATTCGCGCGCAAGACAATCGGCATCTAGCTGAGCGGACTTGCCCGATTCGCCCGGCGGCTGGCAGTCGCCGGGCTCGATCTGCTGCTCCCGCCCCGGTGCCCCGCGTGCCGCCAGATCGTCGAATCGGACGGTAATTTCTGCGCTGCATGCTGGACCGAACTCAAATTCATCACCGCGCCGATGTGTGCTTGCTGCGGCACGCCGTTCGAAGTCGATCGCGGCGCGAACGCGCGATGCGGTGCCTGCCTCGATACACCGCCACGCTACTCCGCGGCGCGCGCGGCGATGGTCTATGGCGGCCCGGCGCGTAAGATACTGCTGGGGTTCAAGCACGGCGACCGCCAGCACCTCGTCAAGGTCATGGCCCCGCAGCTCGTTCGCGCCGGCGGCGACTGGCTCGGTGCGGGGGCGCTGCTGGTGCCGGTCCCGCTCCATCGC
>JAYTTV010000102.1:0-8168 GCA_043745075.1 Sphingomonadaceae bacterium | reverse complement strand
AGAAACCGCCGAATCGTTGGGCGTCTTCTGGCGGCGCATTATGACGCTTCCGCGACAATTCCGGCGATACTTGGGGACAAGTGTCACGGAACCACTTGTATGTTGCCGCATCGCCACACTGCGGGCGCGCCACGGCGGCCTCGCGCGGCGGCTGGCGCGTGGGCGATGACGGGCTCGAACCGCCGACATCCTCCGTGTAAAGGAGGCGCTCTACCAACTGAGCTAATCGCCCGCGCCGGAGTCTTCGTAGCGGGTCGATCGCCAGTTGTCATCGGGGGCCGATATCGACGATAATGCCCTCTGCCGACGAGGAGCCCTCCCGATGTTACAACGCCTGCTGATCGAACACCCGCGGAGCGTCGGCGAGGGGTATTTCGAACATATGCGCGCGAGCCTGACCGTTGCCGGCCGGCTGATCGCCGCGGCGGCGGGGTGTGTCGTCCACGCCGTCATCCCCGGGCTGTGCACGACCACCGGGAGCAGCGCGATCCTCAAGCTCCACGCCGAAATCTATCCCCGGCGCTTCGACCAGCCGACGCTGTGAGCGGCGGCACGGCCACGATCGCGCCCGCCGAACTCGGCTTTAGCGCCGAGCGGTTGGCGCGGATTGAGGCGTTTCTCGACGAGAAATACATCGCGCCTGGCAAGCTCGCGGGGGCGCTGGTCAGCGTCTCGCGCTTCGGCGAGCCGGTATATCACTGTGTCCTCGGCCATGCCGACGTCGAACGCGCGACGCCGCTCGCCGCCGACACGATCTTCCGCATCTATTCGATGACCAAGCCGTTGACCTCGGTCGCGTTCATGATGCTCGTCGAGGAGGGCAAGGTCGCGCTCGACGATCCGGTCCATCGCTACATCCCGGCGTGGCGCGGCCTCGGCGTGTTCGCCGGGGGAACCCGCGCCACCGGTTTCGCGACGACCGCGCCGGGTTCGCCGATGCGGATCGTCGACCTCCTCCGCCACACCAGCGGGCTGACTTATGGCTTCCAGATGCGGACAAACGTCGACGCTGCATACCGTGCGGGCAAGATCGGCGAGATCGAGAAGGCGGGGACGCTCGACAGCTTCATCGCCGACCTCGCGCATCTGCCGCTCGAATTTGCCCCCGGAACCGCCTGGAATTACTCGGTCTCGACCGATGTCATCGGCTATCTCGTCGGCCTCATTTCGGGCGAGCCGTTCGAGGATTTCCTCCAGCGGCGAATCCTCGACCCGCTCGGCATGACCGACACCGGCTTCCACGTTCCTGTCGACAAGGCGCACCGCTTCGCTGCGTGCTATCAGCCCAAGGCCGGTGGCGGCATCGCGCTGCAGGACGATCCCGCAACGAGCGGGTTCCTCAAGCCCCCCGCCTTCGTCTCGGGCGGCGGCGGGCTCGTCTCGACCGCCGCCGATTACATGAAGTTCGGGCTGGCGATGTTGAACGGCGGGACGTCCGGCGAGCATCGGCTGATCGGGCGCAAGACGCTCGACCTGATGACCGCGAACCACCTCCCCGGCGGGGTCGACCTGCCCGCGGTGTCGAAGTCGCTGTTCAGCGAGGCGGCGTACGACGGGGTCGGCTTCGGGCTCGGCTTCGCCACGTCAACCAGCGCGGCGAGGACGTTGATCCCCGGCAGCGACGGCGATTATTTCTGGGGCGGTGCGGCGAGCACCTTCTTCTGGGTCGATCCCGCCGAGGAGCTCGTCGCGGTGTTCATGACGCAGCTGATGCCGAGCTCGACGTACCCGGTGCGGCGCGAGTTGCGGACCCTGGTCTATAGCGCGCTCGACGACTGATCGCCGGCGTCGCCGCCGAGCCGCCCCTTCGCTGACGCCCGTCGCCCGCGCGCGGGAACGAGCGCGCCCGCCGCGCCCAGCCCGACCGGGGGCATGTTGTTGTAGAGGCTCTCGTACTGCCCCGCGGCGACGAGAAACGTCTCGTGCCAGATGCCGACATCGCCGTTCGACCCGACCGCGCGATTGAACGCCGCCCACGCCGGGCGATGTTCGAGCGACGGCGCGTGCGCATAAGCGTGCAGGTCGGCGAAGCTGCGCCAGTATTGCACGACCATCACGTTGGGCGGTCCGAAATACGACCGGGCATGAAGCAGGCCCATCGCCGGCGTCCGGCCGAGTTCGGCGAGCATCCGCCCCATCGCCATTCCGACCGGGAGCCAGCGCCACGGCTTCCACCACCGATTGATCCGCATGCCGATGAGGAAGACAACGAAATCGCCCTCGATCTCGGCGGTCATCCGCTCGGCGATGATCGTCACCCGCTGAGACCAGCGCGGGCGATCAGAGCTTCGGTCGACGGGTCGAAGCTGCCGCCCGCGTCGAGCGCGCTCGCCATCTCCTTGCCGAGCTCGACGCCCCATTGGTCGAACGGGTTGATCCCGAGCAGCGCCGCCGCGGTGAAGGTCCGGTGCTCGTAGAATGCAAGCAGGCTGCCGAGCGTCCGCGGGTCGAGCCGATCGAGCAGGATAGTCGTCGACGGCCGATTGCCGGGGAACGTTCGCGCGCGGGCACGCGCCTCGTCGCCGTCACTCAGCGCCAGCGCCTCGTCGAACGTCCGCCCGCGCAGCAGCGCCGCACCTTGCGCGAACGCATTGCCGAGCAGCTGACGGTGATGCGTCGCGCCGAGCGCATGCCCCGGCTCGCGCACTGCGACGAACTCGACCGGATCGCTATGCGTGCCCTGATGGAGGAGTTGGAACACCGCGTGCTGCGCGTCGGTCCCGATGCCGCCCCACGTGATCGCGGCGGTCGGATAGGTGACCGGACGCCCGTCGCGGTCGACGCGCTTGCCGTTCGACTCCATCTCGAGCTGCTGAAGGAACGACGGCAGCAGCCGCAGCCGCTCGTCATAGGCGAAGACGCTGCGGGTCGCCTTGCCCATGAAGGTCGCCGCCCAGACATCGAGCGCCCCGGCGAGCGCGGGAACGTTGCGGGCGAACGGCGTGTCGCGGAAATGCGCGTCGACCTCCGCAGCTCCGGCGATCAGCGCGTCGAACGCCGCGACGCCGCAGCGGATCGCCAGCGGCAGTCCGACCGCTGACCACAGTGAATAGCGCCCGCCGACGGTGTCGGCGAACGGCAGGATGTTCGGCTCGGCAATACCGAAGTCGCGCGCGCGGCCGGGGGCGGCGGTGACGGCGATGCACCGCCCGCGCGGGTCAGCGACGCCGTGCGCGCCGAGCCAGTCGAGCGCGCTGGCGGCGTTGGTCATCGTTTCGAGCGTGCTGAAGGTCTTCGAGACGATGACGATCTTCGTCGCCGCCGGGTTGCACGCGGCGAGCGCCCGGCTCAGCGCAATCCCGTCGATATTGGCGACGACGTGGACCGCGGGGCCGTCGCCCGCGTGACCGAGCGCATCGAGCAGCAGCGCCGGGCCGAGCGCCGACCCGCCGATGCCGATATGGACAATGTGCTTCGTCCCGTCGCCACGCACCGCGTCCGCCACCGCCCGGAGCTTCGCCTGCCCCGGCGCCGCCGCGGCGACATCGGCTGCCGCACCACTGCCGCGTTCGGCGATATGCGTCGCGGCACGCCCCTCGGACGGATTGACGACGGCTCCCGCGAACAGCCGCGTCCGCCAGTCGTCGAACGCCGCCGTCGTCGCCAACGCGGCCAGCCCCGCGCGCGTCTCTGCCGACGCCGCCAGCTTGCTCAGGTCGACGCACATCCCGCCGAGATCGAGCACCATCGCCTCGAGCCGCGCGGGATCGGACGCGAACAATGCGGTGAGGTCCGCCCCGTCCATCGCCTTCGCATGATCGGTCAGCGACGCCCAGGCGGGGGTCGTATCGGGCGTGGTTGGGGTCGTCATGGGCATGCGGCTCCTGGTTCATAGTCCCTCTAGCCGACGCCGCGCCGGTTGACACCCGCCCGTGTCGCCGCCAAGCCGCGATGATGGACAATGCCATACCTTCGGCGCGCGCGGCGCATCAGGCACGGGCGGCGCGACAGTTCGAAAAGATCGCCGCTGCGGTGCGCGTTGCGGGCCTCGCACTTCTCGTCGCGCTCGGGCTGCGCGCGTTCGTCGTCGAGCCGTTCAACATTCCGTCCGAATCGATGCTGCCGACATTGCTCGCGGGCGATTACCTGTTCGTCGCGAAGTGGCCATACGGCTACAGCCGCTATTCATTGCCGCTCGCGCCGCCGCTGTTCGACGGCCGGATCGCAGGTGCAGCGCCACGCCGCGGCGATATCGTCGTGTTCAAGACCCCGCGCGACAACCGCACCGACTTCATCAAGCGCGTGATCGGACTTCCCGGCGACCGTGTCCGGATGATCGGCGGCGCGATCGAACTCAATGGGGCGATCGTGGCGAAGGTCCGCACGACCGATTTCATTCTGCCGATGGCGCCCGGCGGCTCGTGCCACAGCGCCGCTCCCGTCAAGCCGGCGGCAGGCGGCGGCATCACCTGCCGCTATCCCCGCTATCTCGAGACGCTCGGCAGCAAGACGTACGCGGTCCTCGACGAATATGCCGGCGATCCGCCCGATGACACGCCGCTGGTCACCGTCCCCGCCGGGCATTATTTCGTCGAGGGTGACAACCGCGACGACAGCGCCGACAGCCGGCTGAGCATCGCCGAGGGCGGCGTCGGTATGGTCCCGGCGCAGAATCTCGTCGGGCGCGCCGAGGTGATCTTCTTCTCGACGAGCGGCACCGCGGTGGGCAACCAGCCATCGACATGGCTCGACACGCTGCGGCTGAGCCGCTTCGGCACCCGGCTTTGATCGGCGCCGCGCCGACCGGGGATAATAATCTGGCCGATTGGGCGCGAAGCACGCTCGGCCACGACTTCGCCGACCTCGGCCTGCTCAAGCGCGCGCTGACGCATAGCAGCGTGCCGGGCACCGGCAGCTACCAGCGGCTCGAATTCCTCGGCGACCGGGTGCTCGGCTGCGTCGTCGCGGCGTGGCTGTACCGCGATTATGACGAGCCCGAGGGCAAGCTGACCGCGCGCTACCACGGCCTTGTCGAGGGTCCGGCATGTGCCGAAGTCGCCCGCGGGCTCGGCGTCCCCGAACAATTGTTCATGGAAAAGACTGTCCGCGCCAAGGGCTTGGGCCGCAGTGACAACGTACTGGGTGACATCGCCGAGGCGATCGTCGCGGCGATTTTCATCGACGGCGGCTTCGCGGCGGCGGAGGCATTCGTCCGCGCGCACTGGGGCAAATTGCTCGACGCCGGGCCGCGGCTGCTCGTCGACCCGAAGTCGCGGCTCCAGGAATGGGCGCTCGCGCAGAGCCGCCAGGCCCCGACCTACGAGCTGATCGGCCGCGAAGGCCCCGACCACGCGCCGCGCTTCAAGGTCCGCGTCGTCGTTCGCGGCCACGACCCCGTCGCCGGGGAAGGAGCGAACAAGCGCGAGGCCGAGAAAGCCGCCGCGGTCGCGCTGCTCGAAAAAATCGCGTTGGAGAAAGTCACGAAATGACGAGATGCGGAACCGTGGCCGTCGTGGGCGCGCCGAATGCGGGCAAGTCGACGTTGGTCAACACGCTCGTCGGGCAGAAGGTCGCGATCGTCTCGGCGAAAGTCCAGACGACGCGGACCCGCCTGATGGGCATCGCAGTCGAGGGCGAGGCGCAGCTGCTCCTCGTCGACACGCCCGGGATCTTCGCGCCGCGCCGCCGCCTCGACCGGGCGATGGTGCGCGCGGCGTGGGACGGCGCGCACGGGGCCGACGTCGTGCTGCTGGTGGTCGACGCCAAGTCGGGGTTGAAGGACGACGCGCGCGCGATCATGGCGAGCCTCGCCGACCGCCCCGAGCCAAAGATGCTCGCACTCAACAAGGTCGACATCGCGGCGAAACCGCGCCTGCTCGACCTTGCCAACGAGGCCAATGCCGCGGTCAAGTTCGCCGAGACCTTCTTCATCGCGGCGGAAACCGGCGACGGCGTCCCCGAATTGAAGGCGGCGCTCGGCGCGGCGCTGCCCGAAGGCGAATGGCATTATCCCGCCGACCAACTCGTCGATGCGACCACCCGCCTGATGGCCGCCGAAATCACCCGCGAACAGCTCTACAACCGCCTCCACGCCGAGCTGCCGTACGCGAGCACGGTCGAGACCGAGAAGTGGGAGGACCGCAAGGACGGATCGACGGTGATCCACCAGCAGATCCTCGTCGAACGCGACAGCCAGAAGGCGATTATCCTCGGCGCCAAGGGATCGATGATCAAGGCGATCGGCGAAGCCGCGCGCGGCCACATCGCGACGCTCACCGGGCGCAAGGTGCATTTGTTTTTGCATGTGAAGGTCAAGGCGGACTGGGCGGACGACCGCGCGGTGTTCAGGGATATCGGGCTGGACTGGGTCGAGTAGCGCTGGCCGGACCGCAGCCTGTCAGGGCTTTTCCTCCGACCCCCCGGCCTTTGCCGTCAATCGCGCCAGTTCCTCGCCCATCATCCGGTGGAGCAACTGGACCCCCTTCAGCGGGCGGACCATGACCTTGAAGTGGACGATGCGCTCACCGCTGGCGTCGCAGGTGATCATGTCGACGCCGTTGATGCGGATGCCCTCGATCGTGTTTTCGAACTCGAAGACCGCGCCGGTGTCGCTGCGCCATTCGCCGAGATAACGAAACCCCGGCCCGCCCAGCGTCGCCTCTGCGCTCGCGAGATATTTGAAGGTGATGTCGCGACCGCGTTGCGGCGTGTGCACCACCGGGCTTTCGAAGACGACGTCGGGGTCGAGCACGTTCCACAGCTGCTGCCGGTCGTGCGACCGCATATAGTCGTACCAGCGGTCGAGCGCGATCAACCCCATCGAAAACCTTCCCCCCGATGATCAGAGCGCCAGCCGCCCCTCGTGGAGCGTGACCACCCGGTCCATGCCCCGTGCCAGCGCGATATTATGCGTCGCGACTAGCGCCGCCGAGCCGCGGGCGCGGACCAGCCGGATGAACTCGGCGAGCACCTTCGCGGCGGTCGCCTCGTCGAGGTTGCCGGTGGGTTCGTCGGCGAGGATCAGAACGGGCTCGTTGGCCAGCGCACGGGCAACGGCGACGCGCTGCTGCTCGCCGCCTGAAAGCTGCGACGGGCGATGGTCGAGGCGCGCGCCGAGGCCGAGGTCGGTCAGGAGCAATTTGGCGCGATCGCGCGCGGCAGCGGGGCCGGTGCCGCGAATGAGCTGCGGCAGGACGACATTCTCCGCCGCGCTAAAGTCGGGCAACAGGTGATGAAACTGGTAGACGAAACCGAGCTTGTCGCGCCGCACCGTCGTCCGCTCGCTTGCCGACAGCTTTTCGACGCGGACGCCGTCGATCGTGATCGACCCCTCGAAGCCGCCCTCGAGCAGCCCGACTGCCTGGAGCATCGTCGACTTGCCCGACCCCGACGGGCCGAGCAGCGCGACGATCTCGCCCGCCGCCACGCTGAGATCGACCCCGCGCAAGACGTCGATCGTCACCCCACCCTGCTGGAAGCTGCGGCGGAGGTCGCGGACTTCCAAGATGTCACTCATGCCCGCGCGGGAACTCGCGTCACTCATAGCGCAACACCGTGACCGGGTCGATGCTCGCCGCCTTCCACGCCGGGAACAGCGTCGCGAGGAAGCTCATCAGCAGCGTCAGCACGACGATGCCGACGACTTGCGCCGGGTCGGTCTTCGACGGCAGTTCGGTGAGGAAGCGGACGCTCGGGTCCCACAGTTGCGCGCCGGTCACCGCCGACACCCCGGCAACGATATCGGCGCGCCATGCCAGCAGCGAAAAGCCGAGCGCGAGACCAAGCAGGATGCCGAGCCCTCCGATCAGCGTCCCGACCGTCATGAAGATCCGCATCAGCGCGATCCGCGTCGCCCCCATCGTCCGCAATATGGCAATGTCGCGGGTCTTGGCGCGGACCAGCATGATCAGCGACGACAATATGTTGAACACCGCGACGAGGATGATGATCGACAGCACCCAGAACATCACCGTCTTCTCGACGACGAGCGCCTCGAACAATGACGCGTTGGTGTCGCGCCACGATGCGATCACCCCCGACCGCGCGACGCGGCCCTTGATCGGCGCGAGGATCGCATCGACCTTGTCGGGATCGTTGGTCACGACCTCGATCATGCCGACCGAATCGCCCATGCGGAGCAGCGTCTGCGCGTTCGCCATCGGCATGACGACGAACGCCTTGTCATAATCGTAGATGCCGACCTCGAAGATCGCGACGACGCGGTAGGC
>JAYTTV010000101.1:0-8186 GCA_043745075.1 Sphingomonadaceae bacterium | reverse complement strand
AGGCGCGGCTGGCGCTGATGCGCGAGACCGGCGACGGCTTCCGCATCGCCGAGGAGGACTTGAAGCTGCGCGGCGCGGGTGAAATCCTCGGTACCAAGCAGTCGGGTGACGCCGCCTTCCGCCTTGCCGACCCCGAGCGCACGGCGCGGTTGATCGGTATCGCGCGCGACGATGCGCGGCTCCTGCTCGACCGCGACGGCGGGCTCGACAGTCCGCGTGGTCAGGCGGCGCGAGTTTTATTATACCTGTTCGAGCGCGATGCTGCGGTCGGCTTGTTACGCTCGGGTTAAAGGTTTAGGCAAGACCGATGCTAATTGTTTTTCTGCTTGCCCAGGCCGTGCTCGTTGCCGCCCCCGTGGCTGCCGCTCCGACCCCGGTCGCGGCGGCGCTCGGCGCGGGCATCGATGCGTATCGCGCCGGGCATTTCGCCGAGGCGCGGACCCAGTTCGCCATGCTCGCCGACCGCGATTCAGCGGTCGCCGAGACGATGCTCGGGATGATGTACGCGAAGGGCGAGGGGGTCCGCTCCGACGCCGCGACTGCGGTCACCTATTATTATCGTGCGGCGCAGCGCGGCTATCCGCCCGCGCAGTTGGCGCTCGCGCAGGCGATGGCGGCGGGCAAGGGCATCGCCGCCGACCGCGATACCGCGTGGCTATGGGCGCGCCGGGCGCAGCAGCGCGGCGACCCGCGGACGATCGCGGCGGCGGCGGGGGTTGCGGCGTCGCTGGCGGCAGGGCGATCGCCGACCGACCTCGCGGCGCTGGAGAACCGGCTGGACAGCTGGCGACCGTGGGCGAGCGGGCGGGATTGAGGCGGGCGCTACCCCTCCCCTTCAGGGGAGGGGCGAGAGACGCGCCGCTTGGCGCGGCCCGGGGGTGAGGCAGTTCCAGCCTGAGGTGTTCGCGGCGACTTCCCCACCCCCGGCCCCCCCTAAAGGGGAGGGGAGGACATCACGTCAGCCCTCGACCAACACCCCGTGCCGCTTTTTCCCCGCAGACAGCTTCGCCGGAGCTGACACCAGCATCGCCTCATCGGTCACCGCAACCCCGTCAACCCGCGCGCCGCCGCCCCGGACCAGCCGCCGCGCGTCGCCCTTCGACGCTGCGAACCCGAGCCCGATCAGCGCGTCGAGCAGCGAGACTTCGCCCGCGATCGCAAAGCTCGGCAAGTCGTCGCCCGCATCCCCGGCGAATGTCGCGCGCGCGGTTTCCGCCGCCGCCGTCGCCGCGGCTTCGCCCCGGCACAACGCGGTCGCGGCATTGGCGAGCGCGATCTTCGCGGCGTTGATCTCCGCCCCCGGCAGCGCCTCGAGCACCTCGATCTCGTCGAGCGGCAGGTCGGTGAACAGCCGCAGGAAGCGCCCGACGTCGGCGTCGTGGGTGTTCCGCCAGAACTGCCAGTAGTCGTAGCCGGCAAGCGAATCCTCGTGGAGCCAGACCGCGCCCGCCGCGGTCTTGCCCATCTTCGCGCCGTCGGCGGTGGTGATCAGCGGCGTCGTCAGCCCGAACGCGGGCTTGCCGTCGACCCGGCGGATCAGGTCTGTGCCGTTGACGATATTCCCCCACTGGTCCGACCCGCCCATCTGGAGCGAGCAGCCGGTGCGGCGCGACAGCTCGAGAAAGTCGTACGCCTGGAGGATCATGTAGTTGAATTCGAGGAAGCTGAGCGGCTGCTCGCGGTCGAGGCGCAGCTTGACCGAATCGAAGGTCAGCATCCGGTTGACGCTGAAATGCCGCCCGATGTCGCGGAGGAACGGGATGTACGCGAGCCCGTCGAGCCAGTCGGCGTTGTTCATCATCACCGCCGCGTTCGGCCCGTCGAAGTCGAGGAAGCGCTCGAAGATGCGGCGGATGCTCGCCATGTTGGCGGCGATCCGCGCGTCGTCGAGCAGCTGCCGCCCCTCGTCCTTGCCCGAAGGATCGCCGACCTTCGTCGTCCCCCCGCCCATCAGCACGACTGGCTTGTGACCGGATTGCTGGAGGTGGCGGAGCATCATGATCGAGACGAGGTTGCCGACGTGGAGCGACGGCGCGGTGCAGTCGTAGCCGACGTACGCCGTCACCGGCCCCGCCAGCGCGGCGGCGTCCAACGCGGCGGCATCGGTGATCTGGTGGACGAAGCCGCGTTCGTCTAGCACGCGGAGGAAGGTGGAGGCGTGGGTCATGGCCCCGCCTAGCACGCGGCGGGAAGCGGAGGGAATATGCTCGCAGTCGGACTCATGTCGGGAACGTCGATGGACGGCATCGACGCGGCATTGATCGAGACCGACGGCGTCGACGCGGTCCGCCGCATCGCCTTCTCGACCGAACCTTACGACGAGGCGTTCCGCGCCCGGTTGCGCGGCGCAATGGCGGCGGCGCTGGCGATGGCCGCTCCCGGGCCGTATGCCGCGATCGACAGCGTCGCCCGCGAACTGACCGAGCGCCACGCGGCGGCGGTAACGGCGTTGCTCGCCGAATCCGGGGTCGAGGCAGGCACCGTCGACGTCGTCGGCTTCCACGGCCAGACGATTGCGCATCGCCCCGACCGCCGCTGGACGTGGCAGATCGGCGACGGCGCATTGTTGGCGCGGCTGACCCGGATCAAGGTCGTCAGCGACTTCCGCAGCGCCGACGTCGCCGCAGGCGGGCACGGCGCACCGCTGGCCCCGGCTTATCACCGCGCGCTGGTGGCGGGGCTGGGGGCCGAGCCGGTCGCTGTGCTCAACCTCGGCGGTGTCGGGAATATCACGTGGTTCGGAGCGGGCGGGGGTGACTCCGCGAAGGCGTGGGGCAGCTTCGACACCGGCCCGGGCAACGCCCTGATCGACGACTGGGTCCGCGCGGGCAACGGATCGAGCCACGACGCGGGCGGCGCGCTCGCGAGCAGCGGCAGCGTCCACGAGCAGGTCGTCGACGCGATGCTCGACCTCGACTGGTTCGACCTGCCCGGGCCGAAATCGCTCGACCGCGCCGACTTCGGCCTTGGCGCGGTCCGCGGACTCAGCCTCGCCGACGGCGCCGCGACGCTGACCGCCTTTACCGCTGCGACGGTGGCGCAGGCACTCCGCCACGTCGCCGACCGCCCGGCGCGGCTGCTGGTGACGGGCGGCGGGCGGCATAACCCCGCGCTGATGGCGATGCTGGGGGAACGGACGGGTCTGCCGGTCGCCCCGGTAGAGGCGGTCGGCTGGGACGGCGATGCGCTCGAGGCGGAGGCGTTCGCCTATCTCGCGGTGCGGGTGCTGAAGGGACTGCCGACGAGCTGGCCCGAGACGACGGGGGTTCGGCAAGCGACGGGGGGCGGACAGGTGGCCTCCCCTCCTCTTTAGGGGGGGCGGGGGTGGGGGAGTCGCCACGGGCTCACCGTTAGATATTCCTCGAGCCCATCGCGAAAGCTAAAGGCTGGAACCGCCCCACCTCCGGGCCAGCGCAAGTGCGCCGTCTCTCGCCCCTCCCCTAAAGGGGAGGGGTAGGGGGGCTAGCGGTCCGCGCTCAGGCGCTTGTCGAGATACGCATCCACGACCCCCATCAAGTCGGGCATTTCGTGCTCGAAGAAGTGGTTCGCTTTGGGGATCGTCTGGTGGTCGATCGTGATGTGGCGCTGGGTCTTGAGCTTGTCGACGAGCTTCTGGACGCTGACGCCGGTGACGACCTCGTCGCCTTCGCCGTCGACGATGATGCCCGACGACGGGCACGGCGCGAGGAAGGTGAAGTCGTACATGTTCGCCGGCGGGGCGATCGAGATGAAGCCCTTGATCTCGGGGCGGCGCATCAGCAGCTGCATGCCGATCCACGCGCCGAAGCTGAACCCGCCGACCCACGTCGTCGACGCCTCGGGGTTGAACTGCTGCATCCAGTCGAGTGCCGAAGCGGCGTCGCTCAGCTCGCCGATGCCGTTGTCGAACACGCCCTGGCTGCGCCCGACGCCGCGGAAGTTGAAGCGCAGCGTCGCGAAACCGCGGCGGACGAAGGTGTTGTACAGCGCCATCGCGATCGGATGGTTCATCGTCCCCTGCTGCGGATGCGGCTGGAGGATGATCGCGACCGGCGCGCGCGCGCGGCTGGCGGGCTGGTAACGCCCTTCGAGACGGCCTTCGGGACCGGGGAAAATGACTTCGGGCACTGGCGGAACCTGCGGAAATTGAAATGGATGCGCGTCGGCGCGGACAATTCCTATATATGGAGCCGCCGTAAAGTCGCAACGCAATCCCGTTCCCGGAGCCCGCTTGACGCCAATCTATCTCGACTGGGCCGCGACCGCCCCGATCGACGCCGCCGCGATCGACGCGATGGCCGACGCCGCGCGCCAGTGGGCGAACCCGTCGTCGGTCCACCGCGCGGGGCGGCGGGCGCATGGTCTGCTCGAAGCGGCGCGGGCCGATGTAGCGGCGGCGCTGGGGTGTTCGGCGCGGTCGATCGTGTTTACCGGCGGCGGGACCGAGGCGCTCGGGCTGGCGCTGGCGCAGTCGGGGTCGCGGCTGATTTCGGCGGTCGAGCACGATGCGGTGCGCGCGCAGGCCCCCGGAGCGGGGATCATCCCGGTCGATGCGAACGGGGTGGTCGACCTTGGCGCGCTCGATGCGATGCTGGCGACGGTCGAGCGTCCGCTCGTCGCGGTGATGAACGTCAATAACGAGACCGGGGTGATCCAGCCGGTCGCCGAGGTCGCGGCGATGGTCGCCGCGCATGGGGGGACGTTGCTCGTCGACGCGGTCCAGTCGGCGGGGAAGCTGCCGCTGCCCGCCGCCGATTATGTCGCGGTGTCGGCGCACAAGCTGGGCGGGCCGCCGGGCGTCGGTGCGCTGATCGTTCGCGATCACGTCGCGGCGGTGGCGAAGGGCGGCGGGCAGGAGCGGGGGCAGCGCGCCGGGACCGAGAACCTGCCCGGCATCGCCGGGTTCGCCGCCGCGCTCGCCGCTCGCGCCGCCGATTCCGGCTGGCTGGACCGGGCGACCGCGCTGCGCGATCGGCTCGAAGCGCAACTGCCGGGGGCGGTGATCTACGGCGCGGGCGCTCCCCGGATCGGGACGATTGCGTGTATCGGGCTGCCCGGGGTTGCAGCGATGACGCAGTTGATGGCGCTCGACCTCGCCGGGTTTGCGGTCAGCGCCGGGGCGGCGTGTTCGTCGGGCAAGGTCAAGACGAGCCATGTCCTCGGCGCGATGGGCGTCGGCGCGGGTGCGGCGGGCGAGGCGATCCGCGTCAGCCTCGGCTGGACGACGACGGCGGCCGAAATCGACGCCTTCGCCGCCGCATGGCGCGATATGGCGGCCCGGCTGGGGCGGAAAGCGGCATGACGCACCCGATCTATCTCGATTATGCCGCGACGACTCCCGTCGATCCGGCGGTGCTCGCGGCGATGCAGCCGTGGCTCGCGGACAGGTTCGGCAACCCGCACTCGCCGCATTTGTGGGGCTATGAGGCCGACGCGGCGATCGAGGTCGCGCGCGGGCAGGTCGCGGCGTTGCTCGGGGCGGCGGCGGCGAGCGTGTCGTTCACCGGCGGGGCGACCGAATCGGTCAACTGGGCGCTCAAGGGGGTGATGACCGCTCCCGGGCAGACGCGGCGGCGGCTGGTGACGCTCGCCACCGAACATAGCTGCGTGCTGGAAACCGCGCGCTGGCTGGAGAGCATCGGCTGCGCACTGACGATCGTCGGTGTGCGCCCGGACGGGATCGTCGACTTCGATGCGCTCGACGCGGCGATGGGCGACGATGTTGCTTTGGTGTCGGCGATGCTGGTCAATAACGAAACGGGGGTGATCCAGCCGGTCGCGGACATCGCTGCGCGCGCGCACGCGGCGGGAGCACTGATGCACTGCGACGCGGCGCAGGGGTTCGGCAAGGTCGATTGCACCGGGCTCGGCGTCGACCTGCTGAGCCTGACCGCACACAAGATCTACGGCCCGAAGGGGGTCGGCGCGCTGTACCGGCGGGCGGGAGTTGCGTTGACCCCGCTGCTCCACGGCGGCGGGCAGGAGGACGGGCGGTCGGGGACATTGTCGCCGGCGCTGTGCGTCGGACTGGGAACGGCGGCGGCGCTGGCGGGGGAGCGGATGGCGGTCGACGCAGCGCACGCCTGGGCGTTGTGGGAGCGGCTGCTCGGCGGCATCGACGTGGCGTACCGGGTCAATGGATCGCTGACCGATCGCTGGTTCGGCACGGTCAACCTCGGTTTTCCGGGAGCCGATCCGGCGCGACTGTTCAGCGCCGTCCGCGACCTCGCCGTCTCGACCGGGTCGGCGTGCGCCAGCGCTAGCGGCCGCCCGAGCCATGTCCTCGCGGCGATGGCGGGGTCGCTGCCGGGGCTGCGGATCGGCTGGGGGCGCTTCACCACCGACGCCGAAATCGACACCGCCGCGGCTGTCTTGACCGCGGCCGCGCGCCGCCTCGGGAGCATTGCCGCATGACCACGCGCGGAGAACTCGCGTTGTGACGATCGTCCGTTTCGTCTCCGCCGACGGAAAGCGTGTCGTCGAGGCCGAGGCTCCGGCGGGGACCCGCCTGCTCGACGTCGCGCAGAACAACGACCAGCCGCTCGAAGGCGCGTGCGAGGGGGCGATGGCGTGTTCGACGTGCCATGTCCTGATCAAGCCCGACGATTTCGACCGCCTGCCGAAGGCAAGCGCCGAGGAGGAGGACATGCTCGACTTCGCCTATGGCGCGTCGGGCACCTCGCGGCTGGCGTGCCAGATCTGGCTGAGCGATGAGCTTGCGACGCTCGAGGTCAAGATGCCTGCCGCGAGCCATGATATGACGGGCCGGTAGTTCGTCGTTCCGATCACCAAGGCAGCGCATTGCCCCGATAATCGAGGAACACCCCGGTCGCCGCCGGGGTCAGCCCGGCGATCACCTTGCGCAGCCCGGTGACCGACGCATCGACCGCGACCTCGGCCCCGGCGCCTCCCATGTCGGTCTTGACCCAGCCGGGGTGGAGCGCGGCGACGGCGATTTCGCGGCGCTTGAGTTCGATCGCCAGCGTCTTGAGCCCGGCGTTGAGCGCCGCCTTCGACATCCGGTAGGTGTACAGCCCGCCGCCGGTGTTCGCGCCGATCGAGCCGAGCGTCGACGACAGTGCGGCGATCGTCCCGCCATCGCGGACCGTCGGCCCCAGCGCGCGCGCCGCGATCAGCGGGCCGAGCGCGTTGACCGCCATCACCTCGGCCCATTTCGCCGCGTCGATGGCAGCGAGCGTGCCGTCGCGGGCACCGATCCCGGCGTTGAGGATCAGCAGGTCGTGCGGCCCGGGTGCGGCGGCGGCGAGCGCGGTCAGCGACGCCTCGTCGGTCGTGTCGGCGTGGAACGCGGTTGCTCCGGCGGCGGCGAGTTCGGCGACCTGCTCGGGCGACCGCGCGGTGGCGACGACGGTCCAGCCGTCGGCAAGGTACTGGCGGACGAACTCGCGGCCGATGCCGCGGCTGGCTCCGACGATGACGACGCTCGGCATTGACTCGAACTCCTGCTGCAATGCGGCAATATCCCGCTCACGCTGGCGCGATTAATCGCTTATCAGGGGATGGCGTCAACTCGGTGGACGGCGACTCGGTGAAGCAGGGAGCGGCATGACGATCTGGCGTAAGCTCCTCGGGACGAGCGTCGGGCTGCTGCTCGGCGGCCCGCTCGGCTTGCTCGCCGGGGGCGCTGCGGGCACGACCGCGAACCTCGCCAATTTGCGCGCGCCGACCGCCGAGCGGCGGCAGGTCGCCTTCACCATCGCCGCGATCGCGCTCGCGGCGAAGATGGCGCGCGCCGACGGCGTGGCGAGTCCGGCCGAATTCGCCACCTTCGAACGCCTGTTCCGCGTCCCCGACGGCGAGCGCGCCAACGCGACGCGCTTCTACCGCATGGCGCAGGGGTCGACGGCGGGGTTCGAGGCGTACGCCAGCCAGGCGGCGACGCTGCTCGGGCCGGGGACGCCGGTGCTCGAGGACCTGCTCGAGGCGTTGATGCTGATCGCGGTGACCGACGGAGTCCATTCGAGCGAGCTCGAATATCTCAGCGTCGTCGCCGACCGCTTCGGCTTCGACCCCGCCGCTTACGCCCGTATCCGCGCCCGCCACATCGCCCCGGCGAAGGACGATCCGTTCGTCCTCCTCGGCATCGCTCCAGGGGCCTCGCTCGGCGACATCCGCGCGGCGTATCGCGGGCTGGTCAAGACGTATCACCCCGACCGTCACATGGCGGCGGGCACCCCGCCCGAATT
>JAYTTV010000100.1:0-2128 GCA_043745075.1 Sphingomonadaceae bacterium | reverse complement strand
CCGCTCGCGGTCGCCGCCGCGAGCGCCTTGAGTTCGGCATTGGCAGCGAAGGTCAGGCCGGTCTCCTCGGGCTCGGGCAGGCCGAGGTCGCCCGCCGCAACGACGTCCATCCCGAACGGGCCGAGCAATGCCGCGATCTCGCGGACTTTGCCCGGATTATGCGTCGCCAGCACCAGCCGCCCCGGCTCGAGCCGCCGGCCGACGACCTGCTGTCCGTCGTGGTGCGCCCCGTCCACGGTCAGCGCCCCGTCGCGACCAGCTGCGCCGCGAAGATTTCGTTGCAGCCGATGCGGGCGAGGCGGAGCATGCGGAGCAAGGCCTCCTCGTCGTAGGTCGCGCCCTCGGCGGTCGCCTGGACCTCGACGAGGCCGCCGGTCGAGGTGAGGACGAAATTACCGTCGGTCCCGGCCGCTGAATCCTCGATATAATCGAGGTCGAGGACCACGTTGCCGTCGTGGACGCCGCAGCTCACCGCTGCGACCTGGCTCGTCAGCGGGTCGATCGTCAGCGCGTTCTTCTTCATGATCCCGTCGATCGCGAGGCGCAGCGCGACCCATGCGCCCGAGATCGACGCGGTACGCGTGCCGCCGTCGGCCTGGAGGACATCGCAGTCGAGCGTGATCTGGCGCTCGCCGAGCAATTTGAGGTCGGTCACCGCGCGGAGGCTGCGCCCGATCAGCCGCTGGATTTCCTGCGTCCGCCCCGACTGCTTGCCCTTCGCCGCCTCGCGCTGGCCGCGGGTGTGGGTCGCGCGCGGCAGCATGCCGTATTCGGCGGTAACCCAGCCTTCGCCCTTGCCGCGCAGCCACGGCGGGAGGCGCTCCTCGACCGAGGCGGTGACGAGGACGTGGGTGTCGCCGAACTTGACGAGGCATGACCCCTCGGCATGGGCGTTGAAGCCGGGGATCAGTTCGACGCGGCGCATCGCATCGGGAGCGCGGCCTGAAGGGCGCATGGATAGTCCTTATCTGTAAAGCCGGACGCTTACCCGCTCGCGCGGTTGAGCGGAACCCCGTGCGGCCCTACATTGCTGCCATGCAGTCGCCGCCGATCACCGAGCTCAACGACCGCGCGCGCGAGGTCTTCCGCCAGATCGTCGAGTCGTACATCGAACACGGCAGTCCGGTCGGGTCGCGGACTTTGTCGAAGCTGACGATGCTCGGCCTGTCGCCGGCGTCTATCCGCAACGTCATGCAGGACCTCGAGGAGCTCGGACTGCTTGCCTCGCCGCATTCGTCGGCGGGGCGTCTGCCGACCGAACTCGGACTGCGGCTGTTCGTCGATGGCATGATGCAGACGACCGCGCCGACCGATGCCGAGCGCGGCGCGATCGAGAGCCAGGTCGCGGGGACGGCGTCGATGGAGGACATCCTCGGGCGCACCACGTCGGTGCTGTCGGGGCTGAGCGCGTGTGCCGGCATCGTCCTCGTCCCGCGTCACGAGATGTACGTCCGCCAGGTCAGCTTCGTGCCGCTGTCGCCGGTGCGCGCGCTGGCGATCCTCGTCGGGGCCGACGGCTCGGTCGAGAACCGGGTGATCGACCTGCCGCCGGGGTTGCCGCCGACCGCGCTGATCGAGGCGGCGAACTACATCAATGCGCGCCTCCACGGGTTGACGCTCGCCGAGGCGGCGGTCCGGCTGCGGGCGGAGATCGACGACGACCGTGCGCAGCTCGATGTCCTGACGCAGACGCTGGTTCAGGCGGGGCTGGCGAGCTGGTCGTCCGACGGGGCAGCGCGACCGGTGCTGATCGTCCGCGGCAGCGCGCATCTCGTTGCGGGCGATGCGAACGACCTCGACCGCGTCCGATTGCTGCTCGACGATCTCGAGGGCAAGGAGGAACTCGTCCGCCTGCTCGACTCGGCGTCGGGCGGCGAGGCGTGCAAGATTTTCATCGGGGCTGAGAACAAGCTGTTCTCGTTGTCGGGGTCGAGCGTTATAGCGGCACCGTACCGTTCGGCGGGCCGCGTCGTCGGCGTCGTCGGCGTGATCGGCCCGACCCGCTTGAATTACGCCCGGGTCGTTCCGATGGTGGACTATACCGCAAAAACATTGAGCAGGTTGATCGCATGACCGACGAAACGATGATCTCCCCCGACGATGCCGTCACCGGCGCGAGCGAGGCCGA
>JAYTTV010000099.1:0-8233 GCA_043745075.1 Sphingomonadaceae bacterium | reverse complement strand
TGGGCGGCGACCGGTCGATGAGCACGCTGGTGCTGGAAGCTGACCGCGCCTTGTTCAAGGCCAAGCGGCTCGGCCGCGACCGCATGGAGATTGCATCGCCCTTAATCGAAAGCGTGCGTACCGCTTCGGCACCGCCGCACATCGTGCGTCTGCAGGCGTCTGCCTGACCTGACCTCGACGATATTCGCCAGCCGGAACCTTCAGTAGTCGAAGGTGAGGAAATTCCCGAAGGTTCGCAACCGCCGTATCCGGCTGAGCCGTGGCTAAGTTGTTTGCCGCGCGAGCGAGCAAAGCCAGTCGCTTGGCTTCGCGCAGAACCGTGCGGTCGCGGACAATATGATCTTGGCAGGACAGCGGTCCGCGTGCTTTTCTGTCGCGATGGACACGTCGTTTCTCATGGTCGCCGCGCCTGCCGCCGCGACGTCGACGTCCGCCCGGGATGCTGTGCTCGACGGCGACCAACATGGGGCACCACGGCTCACGCGATAGTCAGCAGGGGAATATGATGGATATCACTACGGATCGGCGTACCATCCTCAAGAGCGCGGCACTCGGCGCGGCGCTGGCGGTCCCGGGCGCGACCCTTGCCGCGGCCGATCCCGCGCTTGGACGGGCGGTTGCCGCCGGACATGACGCCGCGATCCGCCGCCTGCGCGACTGGATCGCGCTGCCGACGATCGCCGCCGAAAAGCGCAATATCGAGGAGGGCTGCAAATACATGATGCAGCTCGCGACCGATGCCGGCTTCCAGCGTGTCGAGCGCGTCCCGACCGACGGCGTGCCCGGCGTTTTCGCGACGATGGACAACGGCGCGAAGAAGACGCTCGCGCTGTATTTTATGTACGACGTCAAGCAGTTCGACCCCGCCGAATGGTCGTCGCCGCCGCTCGAAGGCAAGATCGTCGAGCGGCCGGGGCTCGGCAAGGTGATGATCGGCCGCGGCGCGACCAATCAGAAGGGGCCTGAGGCGGTCGTCCTCGCCGCGCTCCACGCGTACAAGGCCGCCGGGCGCAAGCCGCCGGTCAATCTCGTCCTCGTCGCCGAGGGCGAGGAGGAGATCGGCTCGCCGCATTTCCCGCAGATCGTCCGGCGGCCCGACATTCTCGCCGCGCTGAAACCGTGCGTCGGCGCGATCATCCCGTCGGGCTGGCAGAACCCCGTCGATGGCGGCGTCGTCGTCAACCTCGGCGCGAAGGGCATCGTCGAGCTCGAACTCGTCGCGTCGGGCGAGAAGTGGGGGCGGGGACCGGCGAAGGACCTCCATTCGAGCAACAAGGCGGTCGTCGACAGCCCGGCGTGGCACCTCGTCGAGGCGCTTGCGACCTTGGTCAGCGCCGACGGCAACACGCCCGTCATCGACGGCTGGTTCGACCGCGTTCGTCCGCTGACCGCGCGCGAAAAGGCGCTGATCGCGGACTCGGCGGCGAAGCGCGATCCGAGCGAAGCGATGCGCGGCATGGGCATCAAGCATTTCGTCGGCGACCTCAGCTGGCCGCAGGTGCTCGAACGCGAGGCAGCGATGCCGACGGTCAATATCGAGGGGCTCGTCGCGGGCTATACCGGCCCCGGCGGCAAGACGATCCTGCCGTCGCGCGCGGTCGCCAAGCTCGACCTGCGCCTCGTGCCGAACCAGACGAAGGACGACTGCGTCACCAAGCTCAAGGCACACCTTGCCAAGCGCGGCTTCGGCGACATCGAGGTCAACGTCAGCGGCGGCTACGACCCGACCGAGACGAGCGAATCCTCGACGCTGATCAAAGCCGAAGTCGCATCCTACGCCCGCGCCGGGGTCAAGACGTCGGTATATCCGCGCCTGTCGGGATCGTGGCCGGGGTTCGTCTTCACCTCGCCGCCGGTGTCGCTGCCCGCCGGGCAATTCGGCTTCGGCCACGGCAACGGCGCCCACGCGCCTGATGAGTACATGCTGATCGACAGCAGCAACCCGAAGGTGCTCGGCTTCGACGACGCGACGCTCGGCTTCATCGATTTTTTCGCCGAGGTCGCAGCGGTGGGTTGAGGTCGTCGCGCCACCCCCATGATCGCCGCCGGCGCGTTACACGGCGGCGATCCAAGGGAATGATGCGATGAAGACAGTGACGTTGCCGGGCGGCGAAACCGTCCCGGCGCTCGGCCAGGGCACGTGGAAGATGGGCGAGCGGCGCGACCGGCGCGCCGCCGAGATCGCCGCGCCGCCGAGATCGCCGCGCTGCGTGCTGGCATCGACGCCGGCATGACGCTGATCGACACCGCCGAGATGTACGGCGACGGCGCCGCCGAGACGCTGGTCGGCGAGGCGATCGCCGGGCAGCGCGACGGCGCGTTCCTCGTCAGCAAGGCATATCCGCAGAACGCCTCGCGTGACCGGCTGCCGCGTGCCTGCGAGGCGAGCCTGAAGCGGCTCGGGGTCGACCGGCTCGACCTGTGTCTGCTCCACTGGCGCGGATCGGTGCCGCTGGGCGAAACGGTCGAGGCGATGGAGCGGTTGAAGGCGGCGGGTCACATCCGGCACTGGGGCGTCAGCAACCTCGACGCCGACGATATGGTCGAGCTGATCGCGGCGGGCGGGGAGGGCTGCGCGACCGACCAGATCCTCTACAACCTCGTCCGGCGCGGGCCCGAACATACGCTGCTGCCGTGGCTCGACCGGCATGCGATTTCGACGATGGCGTATAGTCCGGTCGAGCAGGGCGCGTTGCTGCGGAATGCCGCGCTGGCGACGATTACGGCGCGCCTCGACGCGACACCGGCGCAGGTCGCGCTGGCGTGGGTGATGCGTCGCGACGGGGTGATCGCGATCCCAAAGGCGGGGACGGTCGAACACGTTCTCGAGAACCGCAAGGCGGCAGACATCGATCTGTCGGCCGCCGATCTCGCCGCGCTCGATGCCAGTTTCCCCGCACCGCGGACCGCGCGACCACTCGAGATGCTCTGACGCCACGGAAACGCTTGAGCATCGCGTCGGGGCTGCCCACAGTCGCACCGCGGCAGGCTGGCTACGGAAGGCGGGGATGATGGCACGGGTATCGACGGCGTGGATACTAATGGCGCTGGCGGCGACCTCGGCGACGGCGGCCCCGTTCGGCGACACGATCCTGCCGCCGCCCGCGATGCCCGGCGCAGCCGTCACGCCCTATGTCGACGTCCCCGCCGGTCGTATCGCGCTCGCGCATGTGCGGGTGATCGACGGCACCGGTGCTGCGCCGCGCGAGGACATGACGGTCGTGCTCGAAGGTGCGCGCATCGCCGCGGTGCAGCCGGCAAGCACGCCGCTCCCCGCGGGGACTAAAATGCTCGACCTGACCGGACGCACGGTGCTGCCCGGCCTCGTCGGTATGCACGACCATATGTACTATATCGGCCGCCCCGATCTCGACGCGCAGGGCCATAGCGAGCCGCCGCTGGTGGTGCCGCAGATGACCTTCACCTCGCCGCGCCTCTATCTCGCGGCGGGCGTCACGACGCTGCGAACGACGGGCAGCATCGAGCCGTATACCGACCTCAACCTCAAGCGGCAGATCGACATCGGCGCGATCCCGGGCCCGCACATGGACGTCACCGGCCCGTATCTCGAAGGGGCGAACAGCCCGTTCCTGCAGATGCACCAGCTGCGCGACGCCGCCGATGCGCGGCGCACCGTCGCCTTCTGGGCGGACCAGGGGGTGACGTCGTTCAAGGCGTATATGAACATCACCCGCGCCGAACTCGCTGCCGCGATCGACGAAGCCCACCGGCGCGGGCTCAAGATCACCGGCCATCTGTGCTCGGTCACCTATCCCGAAGCGGCGGCGCTCGGCATCGACGATCTCGAGCACGGCTTCTTCGTCAACACACAGGATGATCCGGGCAAGGCGCCCGACCGCTGCCCCGACACCACGGGCACGCCGACCCTCGCCGCGATGACGCCGGGCAGCCCGCAGGCGGCGGCGCTGATCGCGCTGCTCGTTGGCCGCCACGTCGCGCTGACCTCGACGCTGCCGGTCTTCGAGCAGCAGATTCCCGCGCGGTCGCCGCTGCAACCGCGCGCGATGGAGGCGATGACCCCGGAGGCGCGCGAGGCGTATCTGTACGCGCGCAACGCCCGCGCGATGCACCCCAACCGCGAGTTCGAAGGCGCCTATGCCAACGATCTCGGGCTCGAGCGGCAGTTTGTGGCGGCAGGCGGGCTGCTGCTCGCCGGTCCCGATCCGACCGGTAACGGCGGCGTCGTGCCGGGCTACGGCGATGAGCGCGAAGTCGAATTGCTGGTCGAGGCCGGATTTGCGCCGGTCGAGGCGATCCGGATCGCGACGTTGAACGGCGCGACATATCTCGGTCTGGCGGATCGGATCGGGACCGTCGCGGCGGGCAAGGACGCCGATCTCATTGTCGTCAAAGGTGATCCCTCCGCCCGTATCGCCGACATCGAACAGGTCGAGATGACCTTCAAGGACGGGGTCGGCTACGACAGTGCCAAGCTGATCCAGTCGGTGCGCGGCCGCTACGGGGAATATTGAGCGGCGTCGGCGACGCGCTTAATCGGGCGTGTCGTGCTCGATCAGACGTTTGAGCAGCGCGATCAGCGACGTTCGCTCCTCGGTCGACAACGGCGCGAGGGTCGCGCTCGCCGCCCCTGCCAGAACGTCTTCGAGCTGAAGCGCCAGGCGGCGTCCTTCGGCGGTATGCTCGACGAGGCTGAGGCGGCGGTTCGCCGCGTCGGGTCGGGTGCGGATCAGGCCCATCACGACCATCCGCTTGATCAACGTGTGCGTATTCGCCGACTCCATCCCGATCCGGCGGCCAAGCTCGGCCTGCGTCACCGCACCGCCGAGGAGCGTCGCCAACGCCGAGGCCTGAACCGGAGAGATTTCCCCGAGAGCCGCCAGCGACGCCGCCGAGTTCTTCCGCGCCAGCGCATAGGCACGCCGCAGCAGATGCCCGATCTGGTTCTCGATGAAGCTGTCGGACCGGGGTTCGGCGGGGGGCATCGTGTCGGCTCCGGAATTGATACGACCTGCGCCGACAGGTTGGCCGGTGTGTCGCTCAGGCGGGGGTGAGCGCCGCCTCAGCATAGTCGGCAATGCCGATCTTCGCCTCGTCGAAAATGGCGCGCTCCTCGACCCATTGGTGGGTCTTCGCGAACATTTCGGGCGAATAGGGTTCGAAGACGATGCGCTCACCGGGGCCGAAGGCATCGACGCTGATCCGGTCGTGATATTCGGGCCGCACCTCGTTCAGGTAGAAATGGGCGTAGCGCTGGTGGTGCAGATCGATGTCATGCTGCGCGCGGCGGAGTGCAGCATAGTATTTCTCGACGTCTTCAGCAGCGACGCCCTTGGGTACTATGGCGACGATCATGAAGGTCGCGTCGGCGATCTTGCGGAAGCCGAGCTGCTCGGCGATGTACGATTGAATGCCGAACAGCGTCGACGCCGCCGCCTCGCCGCGGTCGAGCCGGGCGAGGCGCTTGTCGGGCGATCCGGCGAAGTTCAGCTTGATCGCATCGGGCGCCAGCACAGTCTCCAACGCCTGGATCGTCGCATAATGGCTGCCCGACTGATAGCCGACGTCGACCGTGACCCCGGCGAGGTCTTTCAACGAGCGAATCGGCGACGCCGCGGGCACGAAGATGCCGCAGGGCGAAACCGAATAGGCGTTGCCCCAAAGCTGACCATGGGCGTTCGAGGCGGCGATGTTGACGGTCCAATGGCAGGCGCAGCTGACGCTCGCGTCGCGACCCTGCTCATACGTCTGATACGCGCCCGACGGCGCTTCCTGGGTCGAGGCATCGAACGTGTCGACGGCGACCTGGCTCAATGCATAGTCGGTAAGGCCCGCGTCGGCGAAATAGCCGTTGGCATCGGCGATCCACTCCTGGAGGCGTCCGTGCGTGTGAATGCGAAACGTCATGGCGGAGACCCCTATCGGCTGCGACGGCAACATCCAACGCTATAATCATAATGTTATGATCATAGCAAGCCCCGCGCGGGCTCCCCCGGCGGGCCTCATTCCATATGGTCGGGGGCGTAGCCGGGCGTCGGGACGATCGGCAGGACCATGGCGAGCGCGGCGATCGCGATCAGCCAGCTCCCGGCGACCTTGAGTGCGATGCCGCGCCGCGTCGTGACGAGCCACGCCGCGGGAATGACAAGCGCAAGCAGCGGCGTCGCCTTGACCAGATCGAGCGTCGTCCCGAGAAGGGCGATCGTCGCCCCCGCCCAGACCCCGGCGTTCGCTCCAAGCAGGATCGCGACGCGCGATCCGATCGCCCGACGCAGGTGGATCGACGCGGCGCTGACGATGACGCTCGCCCAGCAGCCGAAGAAGACATATTCGACCCAGCGCGGCGCGAGCGGAGCCTGTGCGACGGCGAATGCAGCGACGAGGGCGGCGATGATCGCGGGCAAACGTGCCCGGCGGGGGGCATAGGCGAGCGCGAAGGCGAGCGCGGCGAACAGCAGCGCCGGGGGCAGGACGCCGCCCCTCATTTCGCGAAAGCCGTCCACAGGAACCAGACCCCGGCGAGCATGACGAGGCCGCCCATGCTCCGCGTGACGATCGCGCCGCCCGGGCGGTCGTTGATCAGGCCGAGGCTGATGCCGACGACATGGAGCATGCCGGTGGCGAGGACGAACCCGGCGCTGTACCCGACCGGATCGGCGGCCGATGGCAGCTCCTTGCCGTGCGCATAGCCGTGGAAGATGGCGAAGATCGCGACGATCAGCGACGCCAGCCAGACCGGCGCGCGAACCGCCCCGGCGATCATCGCGCCGAGCACGAGGACCGACAGCGCGATGCCGATCTCGACCGGCGGCATCGGCACCCCGGCGATCCCCATAACCCCGCCGATCGTCATCACCGTCGGGAAGATCACCGGCAGGACGACGATCAGCGGACGGCCGAGAAATGCGCCCCACAGTCCGACCGAGACCATCGCCAGCAGGTGATCGAAGCCGCTGAGCGGATGGAGGAAGCCCGACTGGAAGCCTCCCGCCAGCCCGGTGCCGGTGTGCGCCGCGACCGGCGCGGCGAACAGCATCGCCGCCATAGTGAGCAGCGGGAGGGTCGCGGACCGATGCGTCCGCCCGCGCCATTGACCGTAACTCCCCGCAGCGGCATCGCGGTCGCCAGCCTGTCCGGGATCAGTTGCCATCATGCGCAAGCTCGCCTTCCTTCTTGCCGCCCTCGGGTCGGCAGCCACCCTCGACGCGCACGATTTCTGGGTCCAGCCGCAAATCTTCGCAGCCGAGGTCAATGCCATCGTCCCGGTCACTATCGAAGTCGGCCACGGCCCGTTCCGCCAGCGCTGGTCGGCGGCGCTCGATCGGATCACGAAGTTCGCCGCAGTCGGACCCGCCGGGACGGTCGATCGCCGCGCCGACCTCAAGCGCCCCGACGGCGGCCCGAGCGACGCCGACATGCGCTTTGCCGCGCCGGGCACTTACGTCATCGTACTCGAGACGACCCGCGCCGAAAGCGTCCTGCCGGGCATCCGCTTCACCGATTATATCACCGCCGAGGGCATTGCTCCGGCGGTCGACCTGCGTGCGCGGAACAAGACGATCGATACCCCGGGTCGCGAACTGTACAGCCGCCGGGCGAAGGCGCTGGTCCGCGTCGGCACGTCGACCGCGCCGCAGCCGCAGGTGACGCGGCCGGTCGGCATGACGCTCGAGATCGTCCCGATCCGAGATCCCTATGCGCTGGGCAACGACACGACGCTGCCGGTGCAAATCCTGTACGAAGGTCATCCGCTCGCCGGTGCGTTCGTCAAGCTCAACAACCTCGATTTCGACGCCCGCCCGGTCGAGACGCACAAGACCGATGCGAAGGGCCAAGCGACCTTTACGATTCCGTTCCGCGGATTGTGGCAGATGAACGTCGTCTGGACCAAGCCGCTGACTGGCAATCCGAAGGCCGACTTCGACACAGTATTCTCGAGCCTGACCTTCGGTTACCCGCGCCCGGGGGCAACCCCCGGGCGCGGCTAGCATCAGATCGGCACAGGCTTCGTCGTCAGGCTGAGCGGCGACAGGTCGCTGCACGGCACCGGGTCGGTCGCCTTGGTGTTGGGATCGGCGCGGTAGCGCGTGCCGAAACACGTGCCGAGCATGTCTTCGGTCTTGGTCACCGGGGTGACGGGGGGGGTGGTGGAACCGCCGTTGCTACCACCGTTTCCGCAGCCCGAAACGGCAACGGCAGCGATGGCAAGGACGGCGATCGAGCGTACGAGGCGCGTCATATCGATCTCCCTCGG
>JAYTTV010000098.1:0-30357 GCA_043745075.1 Sphingomonadaceae bacterium | reverse complement strand
CCGAGAAATAGGTTTCGCGGCGAAATGCCGGACGATCGGGGGCCTCGAGCGCCATCGCCGCCTGATGGCTGTGGCCGGGAACGCATTCGTGGAGCGTCAGCGAGACGAGATTATACAGCGGCCGCGACTTGAGATCATAGGTGTTCATCAGGCACGCGCTGAGCCCGCCGCGGCCCGAGGTGTAGACCGGCGCGATCGCATCGGGGACCGGCTGGATGGTGAAGCGGTAGCGCGGCAGCACGGTGAAGACGTCCTTCAACCGGCCATCCATCCGCTTCGCGACGAGCGCCGAAAAGCCGAGCAGCTCGTCGGGGGTCCGCGCGTAGAATTGCGGGTCGCTGCGCAGGAAGGCGAGGAATTCGGCGAAGCTGCCTTTGAAGCCGGTCTGCGCGATCGTCGCCTTCATGTCGGCGTCGATCCGCGCGACCTCCTTGAGGCCGATCGCGTGGATCGCCTCGGGCGTCAGGTCGAGCGTCGTATATTCGCGGATCTGGCTGCGGTAGAACGCCTTGCCGTCGGGCAACGCGCTCGCCGCCAGCGTCTGGCGCGTGCCGGGCAGATAGGTGTCGCGGAAGAAGCCGAGCAGCTTGCGATATGCCACAGCCGTCTGCGCGTCGATCACGCTCGCCGCTTCGGCACGGAGCGCTGCCTGTTCGCCCGCCGGGATCGACGCCGGCATGGCGTTGAACGGGTCGTTGAGCGGGTTGGCGGGACCGGCCATGGCAAAGGCGGCGATCGTCGCGTCGCGGCCCCCGAGCGTGACGCGTGGCGGGGTGAAACCGCGTTGCAGCCCTGCGCGCATATTGGCGATATTCTCGTCGAACCAGCGCGGCACGTCCTTCAACCGGCCGATATAGCGGCGATAATCGGCGGCGGTTTCCAGCGCCGAGTAAGGCTTCACGTCGCCCCAGAAATAGGAGTCGCTGTTGAGCGGCGCTTCGTAGGTCCGGTAGTCGATGTTCGCGACCTGGGCGCGCAGCGACTCCGTCAGGACGGCGGCGTTGAGCCGTTCCTCGGGCGACAGATCGGCCACGGGGATCTTGGCGATCCTGTCGAGCACGTCCTGCCAATAGGCGCGGCGGCGTGCCCAGTCGGCAGCGGTGACCGCGGGGAAGTGGTCGTCGTCCTTGCTGCGCAGGCCCTCGCTGACCTGCGCGAATTCCTTTTGCCGCCACGCCCATTCGGCATCGTAGATCGCCTTGAGCCGTTGATCCGCCGCGTTGCCCGCGACGGCGGCCGCGGCCGGCGCGGCCCCATCCAATGGCGGCACCGCTCCCATGATCGCCAGTGCCAATGCCGTGCCCAGAAGCTTCATATCGCCCACCCGTTGCGCGGCCGTCCGCGCCCGTCTGCGCGATCGCCCCGACCGTCATATCCGGGCTGACGCCCAATCACCAACCGTGCGATGCGTTGCTCGGTAGCGTCACTGTGAGCCGATCAGCTCGAGCAGGGCATCGGCTGCCTTGGTGCGGTAGCGTTCCTTGTGACGCAGTCCGAAGAAGATGCGGGGTCCGAACCCGATCGGCGCTGCGTGCAGGGTTCCCGCCGCGATGGCCGGCGCCACGACAAGCGAGGACAGCACCGCGACGCCGGCGCCGGCCTCGACCGCGGTCCGCACGCTTTCATTCGACGGCAGGACCAGCGCGACGTCGAGCGTGGCGGGATCGACCCCGAGTTCGCGCAACTGGCGGTCGAGGGTCGACCGCGTGCCCGATCCCTGCTCGCGCGCCACCCAGCGCGCGCGGCGCAACCAGTCCGCGTCGATGCGCGCGGTGAACGGCGCGGACCCGACCAGCACCAGCCGGTCTTCGCCGATCGGCCAGTGCGCGAGCGCGGGATCGTCGACCTGCCCTTCGACGATGCCGAGGTCGGCCTCGCCGTCGTGGACGCGGGCCGCGGCCTGCTCGGTGTTCGCGATCGCGAGCTCGACCGAAAGCAGGGGGTAGCGATCGCGGAACGCGGCGAGGATCGGCGGCAGCCAGTAGGCCGCGATCGTCTGGCTGGCGACGACGCGCAGCGTGCCGCGCTTCAGGCCGCCGAGTTCCTCGAGCATCGTCTCGGCCGCCGTCGCGCGGGCGAGCACGGCACGCGCCTCGATCAGGAACATCTGACCGGCTTCGGTGAGGGCGATGCCGCGTCCGACACGGTGGAACAGCTTGATCGCGTGCCGCGCCTCGAGCGCCGCGATTGCCGCCGACGCAGCCGATTGCGTGACGTTCAGCGCGCGGGCGGCTGCCGTCATGTGCTCGCGCTCCGCGACGGCGGCGAAGATGCGAAGCTGCTCAAGCGTCATGAAAACCCATAACCGACTTATCACAAATCACGATTAGAACTACAATTATGATGCGTTGGATCGAACGATCTGCAGGCCGTAGCTGGGGTTGAGAAGGATCCCTCGATGGCAGCTCTCGCATCTCACGTCTTCCGGTCGACCGGCGCCGACTGCGCCGACCGAAGCAGCGTGCTGCCGGGATTCGGTCTCTGCGCGATCGTGACCGCCGCCGCCTACGCGCTCGAAGCGGGCGAACGCGCGATCTTCGGCAAGGCATGGCTCGAGGCCCTGGTCCTCGCCATCCTGATCGGGACCGCCGTGCGGAGCCTGTGGACGCCCGATGCACGGTGGCACGCCGGGATTGCGTTCAGCGCCAAGTACTTGCTGGAGATCGCTGTGGTTCTGCTCGGTGCATCGGTCAGCGTCGCCACTATCCTCGCCGCGGGTCCCGCGCTGCTCGGCGGGATCGCCGGTGTGGTGGCGATCGCGATCCTGCTCAGTTTCGGCATTGGCCGGCTGCTGGGCCTGCCGAGCCGCATGGCGTTGCTGATCGCGTGCGGCAACTCGATCTGCGGCAACTCGGCGATCGCCGCCGTCGCACCCGTGATCGGCGCCGACAGCGACGATGTCGCGGCGTCGATCGCGTTCACCGCCGTGCTCGGCGTGGCGGTGGTGCTCGGACTGCCGCTGGTCGGGCTTGCGCTGGGCATGAGCGGCATCGCCTATGGCGCGCTCGCCGGCCTGACGGTCTATGCGGTCCCGCAGGTGATCGCGGCTGCGTCCCCTTTGGGCGCGGTGGCGGTGCAGACGGGCACGCTGGTCAAGCTCGTGCGCGTGCTGATGCTCGGGCCGGTCTGCCTCATCCTGTCGCTGATCGCGCCGCGGCTCGCCCCGCAGCCAACCCGCGACGGCGAAGTGGCGGCCGGTGAAGCGACGAGCGAGCGGCGCGGGATCGGCGATCTCGTGCCGTGGTTCATCATCGGCCTCATCGCCCTCGTCGCCTGCCGCTCGCTGGGCCTCGTACCGGCTGCCGCGATCGCGCCGGCCGGTCGGATTGCGACATTGCTTACCGTGATCTCGATGGCGGCGCTTGGCCTCGGGGTGGATGTCCGCGTCGTGGCAAAAGCCGGGAAATCCGTGACCGCGACGGTCGTCCTCTCGCTTCTCGGGCTATTCGGGATCAGCCTGGCGCTGCTGGCTGTGCTCCATCTGGCGTAACCCGACCTGAAGCTCGACGACGGTCTGGCGCATCGCGGACGACGTGCTGCAGTTGAGCACCGGGCGAGGCAGAGTAGGCAGCGCATCATCGCGCCGATATGTCGCCCGACGGGCCGCCTGCCGGAAAATATGCAACCGCCGGGCCGATCTGTCATTCATAGCCGATGCTCCAATTCCCGTTGATGATCCGATGACCGCCGCGCAGGCCCTTTCCTTCGCCGTGATCGGCGGTGCCGTCGTCGCCTTCGCCAGCGGCCGGTTCCGCTACGACGTCGTGGCGCTCGTCGCGCTGGTCATCGGCGTGCTGACGCGCGACGTGCCGTACGCGCAGGCTTTCACCGGCTTTACCAGCGACGTCGTCGTCATCATCGCCGCCGCGCTGGTGATCAGTGCGGCGGTGGCGCGCTCGGGGATCGTCGAGCTGATCGTTACCCCGGTGCTGCCGTGGCTCACCACGATCCAGCGGCAGGTCCCCGCGCTTGCCGGGGCGACTGCGCTGCTGTCGATGCTGACCAAGAACGTCGGCGCGCTCGCGATCCTAATGCCGACGGCGATCCGGCTCGGGCGCCAGCGCGACAGCAATGTGTCGGCGCTGCTGATGCCGATGGCGTTCATGTCGCTGCTCGGCGGGCTCGTCACACTCGCGGGCACGTCGACCAACATCATCGTCAGCCAGGTGCGGCAGGAGACGCTCGGCAAGCCGTTCCAATTCTTCGACTTTGCGCCCGTCGGGCTCGGCCTGACCGCGGCCGGCCTGCTCGTCGTCTCGGTCGCGTGGCGGCTGCTGCCGCGTGACCGCACCGGCAAGGAGCCGCTCAGCGAGGTGGCGGCGCAGACCAGCTACGCGACCGAGGCGACGGTGCCCGCGGAGTGGCCCGCAGCGCTCGCCACGGTCGGCACGCTGGGGCTCGCACAGGACGCCATCGCGCTCGTTGCCGTGGTCGGCAAAGACGGCGTCCGGCACGAACCGGACGACGACCTGCCGCTGACCGCCGGATCGGTGCTGCTGCTCGAGGCCGACGATGCCGCGCTCGACCGGCTGTTCGCGCGCGTGCCGCTTGCCGGAGCCCGCGCCGCCCGCCCGGTCGAGACCGAGACGACGCACGAGGAATTGCGGTCGGTCGAGACCGTCGTTCAACCCGAATCGCTGCTGATCGGCCAGTCGGCGGCGCAGACGGCGTTGCAGGACCGCTACGGCGTCAAGCTTCTCGGCGTCGGCCGCAGCGGCACCCGCATCGTCGACCGCCTGCGCGATATCCGCTTCCGCGCGGGCGATGTGCTCATCCTGCAGGCGGGCGAGCGGGCGCTGCCCGATATCCTGCGCGAGCTGTCGTTGCTGCCGCTGGCGGAGCGGACGGTCAAGCTCGGCAGCCGGCGGCAACGCTACGGTCCCGCCGCGATCCTCGCCGTCGCCATCGTCCTCATCGCGATGAAGGTCGTGCCCGTCGCGCCGGCATTCTTTGCGGCGGCGGTGGCGATGGTCGTCGTCGGGTCGCTGTCGATGCGCGAAGCCTATGGCGCGCTCGAGCCCGAGGTGTTGATCCTGATCGGCGCCCTCACGCCGCTGAGCGAGGCGGTGCGGCATTCGGGGGGCACCGACCTGATCGCCCACGCCCTCGCCGCCGCGCTCGTCGGGGTCACGCCGATGGTCGTTCTCGGGGCGTTGATGCTCGCGTCGATGGCATGTGCGCCGTTCCTCCACAATGCGCCGACGGTGCTGGTTCTCGGGCCGATCAGCGTCGCGGTGGCACGCGCGCTCCACCTCAGCCCCGATCCGCTGCTGATGGCGGTGACGACCGGGGCGGGCTGCGACTTCCTCACGCCGATCGGGCACCAGTGCAATACGCTGGTGATGGGTCCCGGCGGCTACCGCTTCGGCGATTATTGGCGGCTCGGCCTGCCGCTGTCGCTGGTCGTCGTCGTGCTGGGTGTGCCGCTGATCGCGTGGTTCTGGCCGTTGACCGGCTGAGCTGCCCGACGGCGGCTTCCGCAAACCCGAGGCTTTGCTTATGGCGCACGCCATGGCGACCGCAGCTGCCCCCGTCGTTGCTCCCGGCAACCCGCTCGCGTGGGTCCGGCAGCAGTTCCGCGCGAGCGAGGCATGGTTCGTCGGGCTGGCCGTCGTCGTGGGCTGCCTCGCCGGGGCGGCGACGGTTGCCCAGGGCGCGATCGCCCGCACGCTGCAGCACGTGCTGTTCGCATTGCCCCCATCGACCCGCCTGAGCGGGGTTCCCGCGCTCGGTATGATGCAGCTCCTCGTCCTGCCAATCGGCGGCGCGGTGCTGGCGGTGTTCAGTCATGTTGTCCGCGCACGCCGCCGGCCGCTGGTCGACGCGGTCGAGGCCAATGCGCTCCACGGCGGCCGCATGACCGTGGCGGATTCGCTCGTCGTCGCGGCACAGACGCTGATCTCGAACGGCTTCGGCGCGTCGGTCGGCCTCGAAGCGGCGTACGCCCAGACCGGCGGCGCGGCTGCCTCGTTCATCGGCCGCCGGCTCAAGCTCCGCCGCGCCGACCTGCGCGCACTCGTCGGCGCCGGTGCAGGAGGCGCGATCGCGGCGGCGTTCGGCGCACCGCTGACGGGTGCCTTCTACGCCTTCGAGATCGTCATCGGTGCCTATACCCCGTCGACCATCGCGCCGGTCGCCGCGGCGACGGTGGCGGCGACGCTGACCGGGCAGGCGCTCGGCTCGACCCCGTATTTGATCGCGTTCGCGAGCGGAGCGCCGGTCCACACCATCGACTACGCCATCTTCGCCGGGCTCGGCAGCCTGTGCGCGGTGCTCGGCATCGGCCTGATGCGCGGCGTCGCGATGGTCGAGGCGGCGCTTCACCGCACGCGGCTGCCCACATGGGCGCGTCCGATCATCGGCGGCGTGCTGCTGATGCCGCTCGCCGCTTTCTCCCCGCAGGTGCTGTCGGCCGGACATGCGGCGCTGCGCCTCGATCTCGCGACCGGCGCGACGCTCGGGTTCATCCTCGCCGTGATCCTCGCCAAAAGCCTCGCGTCGATCGTCTCGCTCGGCTTCGGCTTTCGCGGCGGGTTGTTCTTCGCCTCGCTGTTCCTCGGTTCGCTCGTCGGTCACGCCTTCGCCGACGGCATCAACACCCTCAGCGGGTTCATCGTCGTCGATCCGACCGGCGCAGCGCTCGTCGGCATGGCGGCGCTTGCCGTCACCGTGGTCGGCGGCCCGATGACGATGGCGATGCTGGTGCTCGAAGCGACGAGCGACTTCGCTTTGACCGGCGCGGTGCTGGCAGCTGCGCTGATCGCCTCGCTGATCGCACGCGAGACGTTCGGCTATTCCTTCTCGACGTGGCGGCTCCATCTCCGCGGTGAGACGATCAAGAGCGCGCGCGATGTCGGCTGGATGCGGACGCTGACCGCCGGGCAGATGATGCGGCGCGAGACGGTGGCGACGTCCCCCGCGATGACGGTCGCGGCGTTCCGCGAACGCTTTCCGCTCGGCGCGACGAGCCGGGTCGTGCTGACCCGCGACGACGGCACCTATGCCGGGATCGTCGTCCCGGCGCTGGCTTACGGCGCGGATGTCCCGCTCGACGCACCGATCGGGACGCTTGCAATGGCCACCGACCTCTCGGTTTCGGCCGATGCCGACGTCCGCCGCGTGATGAAGACGTTCGAGGCGACCGAGAGCGAACAACTCGCGGTCGTCGACAGCGGCTGCCATGTCCTCGGCATCCTGTCCGAGGCCTTCGTTCGCCGCCGCTATGCCGAAGAGCTCGAGAAGGCGCAGCGCGACATCTTCGGCGAACGCTAGGCATGGACCCGATCGCCTTCGGCTGCGGCTTCAGCGATCCTGGCCGAATAGATCGATATCCATGCTACCAATGCGCGACTTCAAACCGGTCTGGACCCGTCGACTATGTCAGAATCAGAAGCGCCCCTTCGGCAGCAGATGGCCGAGGCGATGGACGCCATCCGCCAACAGCTGGATGTTCTGCGCGCGGGGCCGAGCATCGGCGGTCCGCTCGACAATCGCAGTGTGATCGCTGATCTCGAAGCTGAATTCCTGGCTCTCAAAGAGGCTCGGGCGAACCTGGGTCCTCAAGAGCGATAGCCTCCGGTTCGGGCGCGACGCGTCAATCACCGACGTCCGCATCGGCCGGTTTAGTAGTTCGGCATTGCGGTGTTGCGCTCCGACGTCATCGAGCGATCGGCATCGAGAAGGTGAAGCGTGTCTCGTTATCCGAGGAGGAGGCTGTCAGTTCCCCGTCGTGCGCCGACGCGATCTCGGCGGCGATGAACAGCCCCAACCCAAGGCCTTCGCGGTCTGCCTGCGCTTTCCCCCGGACGAACGGCTGGAACAGCTGGTCCATCGCGTGCGGCGGAATCGCCGGGCCGCCGTTGACGACCGACAGCGAGAAGCCATCACCTTCCGACCCGCAGAACACGCGCACGGGGAACTCGGACGAGCCATGCGTGAGCGCGTTGCCGAGCAGATTCGACAGCAGTTGCGCGACGCGATCGGGGTCGCAATCAACGGCTTCATCTATCGAGCATTCGGTCGAGATGACGTGGTTGGGATGGGTGCTGGCCAGCTCGGCGACGACCTGCCGGATGATCGGCCCGATCTGGACCCGCTCGCGGACGAGCGAAATCCCGCCGCCCAAGCGCCCTCGCGCCAAGTCGAGCACATCGGCAATCAGCGACGCCATCCGATCGCCGCTGCTGCGCATTTGCTGGAGCACCACCGCCGCGCGCTCGGGCGACGGCTGCTTTTCAAGCAATGTGATCCCGGCCTGGATTGCCGCCAGCGGGTTCCGCAGGTCGTGCCCCATGACCGCCATGAATTGTTCGCGAAGTTCGGCAGCCTCGGTCTGCGACGCCAGCGTTGCCTCGCTCTCCGCCAGCCGCCGTGCCTGATCGAGCGTGAACCCGATCAGCTTGGCGAACATCTTGAACATACCCTGGATTTCGGGCTTGCCGAGGTCCCGCGGCTGGGGGTCGATCGCGCACAGGGTGCCGAAGAACACGCCGTCCGGGAGGAAGATCGGAAACGAGATATAGCTGCTGAAGCCGTACATCGCCGGGGTATGGTGGGCGCCGAACAGCGGATCGTTCGGCGCGTCCGAGATGATCACCGGATCGCCCGACTGACGGATCTCATGGCAGATCGTCGTCTCGAGCTTGAGCTCGCCGCCGGGTTTGAGGCCGAAGTTGATCGTGTCGCGAACGCTGCAGGCGATCCACCGCTCCTCGGTCACGCGGGCGATCGCCGCGAAGCCCATTCCGGTTGCGAGGCAAACCGTTTCGAGGATCGTCGGGACAACGTCGACGCGCTTCAGCACGGCAACGTCGGCGTCGGCAGGTCCGAGGCTCGTCTCCGATGATGTGCTCTCGTGCATTGTGTAGATCGTCGCCCGAAACTTCCCGTGAACAGCTTTTTGTAAGAGGATCACGCCGAGATTGGCGCAACCGGTCCCGTCGCCTGCTGTGCCGAGATCAGCCGATATGGGCAAGCCGCTTGAACGTTTCGGTAAATGCCTGCGTGTCGAGCGGCTTGCTCAGGATGACCGCATCGGCGTGGCTCGGAGCACATTGTCCGGCCGCGGCGGTGATGAAAATAACCGGTATGGGACCCCATCGTGCCTGGATCAGCTGGACGGCGAGCGGCCCCGTGCCCGCGCGCAGGTTCACATCGGACAGGATGATCGCCGGCCGCTCGACGCTCGCCGCCGTAACCGCCTCAGTCTCGCCGTCCGCGATTTCGATCGAGGTCGCGCCCGCGTCGCGCGCCAATTGCTCGACATAATCGGCGATCAGCCAATCGTCCTCGATAATCAATACATGGCACACACGAAGTCCGATCGGTTGGGAAGCACAACTATACTCGGCGCAGATCGGGCCCTCTCCCGACGGAATAATTAAATTCGGGTAATGCTGACAGCCCTCCGATTTGCAGCGCGCGGCTGATTTCACGCCACCGACCGTCGACGACCCGGGCGCGCATCGATCCGTCGGAGTGGACGGACCGCCTGCGCGACACGCGCTCGAAATCGCGCCAGCCAATTGACTACGGATGTAGACGTGATAACTACACTCGTAGTCAGACGAAGCAGGATGCCGATGGAACAGATCAGCGAGGCCGAAGCCGCGGTGATGATGGTGCTCTGGGAGCAGAGCCCCCTCACCGCACAGGATGTCATCGACCGGGTCCCCGCCGAGCGGGGCTGGTCGGCCAACACCGTCAAGACCCTGCTGGCGCGGCTTGCGGTGAAGAAGGCCGTCGCGCACGAGGTCGATGGGCGGCGTTATCTCTACCGTCCGCTGATCGCGCGCGGTGACTATGTCGCTCGCGAGTCGGGACGACTGATCGATCGGCTGTTCGGCGGGCGCGTGACGCCTCTGGTCGCGCATCTGGCCCAGCGCCAGGCATTGAGCGCCGACGAGATCGCCGAGATCGAAGCGTTGCTGCAGGAGTTGAAAGGGTGAGTGCGGTCCTCGCCTGGGGTTCGACGACATTGCTCGCATCGGCCGCGCTGATGCTGCTCGTGCTCGCGGTGCGCGTGCCCGTGCGCCACTGGGTCGGCCCCCGGGTCGGCTATGCGCTATGGGCGTTGCCGGTGGCACGCATGCTCCTGCCGCCGCTGGCCGGCACGCTCGGCCCACTCCCGCTGAGCGGACAGCTTGCCGCCAAGGCGTCCGTCCTGTTCGTCGGACCAACCCTTGGAGCGGCTGGTATCGGCAGGGCCCAGGCGCCATGGCTGGGCTCGACATTCGCCGCAATCTGGCTTGCTGGTGCGGTCACCGTCCTCGCCGTGTACGCGGTGCGCCACCGCCAATATTGTCGGCGTTTGCGGATGCAGGGAACCGCGCTCGGCCGGATCGGCCCGGTTCGCATCCTCGCCGCCGACGTCGCCGGGCCGCTGTCGTTCGGCATCGTTCGCCGCTTCATCGCAGTCCCGCTCGACTTTGCCCGCGACTATGCTTCCCATGAGCGCGAGCTCGCGCTGGCGCACGAGAGCGCACACCATGCCAGAGGCGATCTCATCGCCAATTGGGTGTCGCTCGTGGTGCTCGCCGCGCATTGGTGGAACCCGGTCGCGTGGGTCGCGATCCGCGCCTTCCGCGAGGATCAGGAAATGGCGGCCGACGCCGACGTTCTGGCCGATCGGGGCCCGGGCATGCGCGCACTTTACGGCCATGTTCTTGCCAAGGCAGCCGGCGTCGGCGCGCCGCCCATGTGCAATCTCGGTGCACGCTCTAGTCTGAAAGGACGTCTCATGATCATCCGGCAAGCACCGCGCTCGCGCGGCACACGCCTCATTGGCGGCGCTATCCTCGCCTTGTCGGCGAGCGTCGCGCTCGCTGCCACCGCCGCGACATCGGTCGGAACCGCCGGGACGAAGGTCAGGCAGGCGGTCACGATCGGCGTCAAGCCCGATGGCCGAGGGTCGTATTCGCTGATCCTTGGCGACACCGCTGTCGCACATGGCGCGGACCTCCCGCACCATCTCGTCCTGCCCGCCGACTTCAGCCCGGCAGGAGGCTGCGGCCTGACGTCAACCGCCAAGCCCTTCGCGATGGTGATCAAGGGCACTGGCGCGACGCAGACCTACACGGTGATGTGCGGCAGCGCGGTGCCCGCCCCGGTCCACGCAACACTCGCCGAGGGCCTGACCAGCCTGAAGGTCATGCGCGCCTCGGTGGTGAGCCAGCCCGCGAGCGCGTCATTCCCCGAACCCGAGCGCGCCCGCGCGCTTCACGCGATCGATCGCTCGATCGGCGAGGTCGAGGCGACGCTCGCCGTCGCTGGCTGAGGCATCCGGTGTTCCGCGCCCCGCTCCAACCGGAAGGCGCTCAACGAACCGGAGTCAGGCGCTTGCTGTCATTAGCGAAGCCTGGCCATTCCAAAGCCGCGGGCATTCGAAAATCTCTCCAATATATTTGGGTGCCGGTCGCGTTGATCAGCGCTTCCTGCGCCCCCGATCCGCCGCCACCGCCACCGCTTTATCTCGCCGGACTGCCAGTCAGCGGCAGCGTCGAGATCGCGCTCCGAGAAGGCTTCGCCGCTTGCTTCAACGACACCGCGATCAGCGTGTCCTGTCGACGGCACAGCGTCATGCTCTATGGTCAGGGACCGTACGAAGCTGCGATCGATCTGCGCGGCCGTAACGGGCAATCCGGGTTTTTCGGTCTGACGCTCTGGCACGACGAAGACCAAAGGGCCCTGTTCAACCTGCTCCCGGAGCTGATGCGGCGGGGCTGGCATTATTGTTACACCGGAAATGACCGGGCGGGTGACCAGGCCATCTTCACGCACGACGGCGAGCGCGTGAAGATCTCGATCGACATCAGTTATTTCGGCAAGCGGCGCATCAGGATACTTCCGAAGGCGCTCGTGCAAAGGCTCGATGGCCCGTGCATCCCGGACCACGATCTCTCGCGGTTCGGGATTTATTGGTTCTAGTCGTCGAGCCGATTATGCCGCGTTTACGGGGGCCGCCTCGCGTGCGGGCGCCGCGGGGCGCACCTCACGCGGTCAGGCGATAAACGCGCTGCGTTATAGCGGAGCAAGCCAAGCGTCGTCACCAAGGCGGATATGGTCGCGATCGACGAAGCCGCGTGGTGACGATGGGCAGCTGAGCGCGGCAGCCCGAGCGTAATTCCGCTGTCCTACAGGAGCATGAAGGGGATAGGCTTTCGGCTCCGAGTCGGGCTGCGTTGGCCCGGCAGCGCGCTCTTTCTCATTGTTGGTCGCCGACTTTCGCCTCGGCTCCTTCCCTCTCCCTGCTCCCCTGCTTTTCAGGGGAGGGGAACAGCGGGCCGGTAATTTCACGAACGGCAAAGTCAGAATGAGAAATTCATGTCGAATACCGTGAACTTCGTGTGACCTTTCGCGGGTGCGGAGTGGAGGGTGCGGGCACAGCCCCCCTAGCGGCATTGCCCAAGACGGCAGGCCGAGTTGCGATCCCGAGTACCGGGGCCTGAGATGATGCGGCAGATCTCCGGACCAAATTGGCCGGCATCGACCGCGACCGCGGTCGCGCTGGTTCAGGCAGCGGCCCGGGTGACGCGCGACGGCAGTTCGCGACCGAGAACGCCGGCGAACCAGCGGTTTACCGCGATCATCGCGGTCAGGTCGATGCCGGTGCCGATGCCGCTCTTATCGAGCAGGTACAGCAGGTCCTCGGTGGCGATATTCCCCGTCGCCTTCGGCGCAAACGGACAGCCGCCGATGCCGCCGACGCTCGCGTCGAGGACGTGCACCCCCGCCTGGTACGCCGCCCAGGCATTGGCGATCCCCGTCCCGCGCGTGTCGTGGAAGTGGGCCCGCAGCCGGACGCCCGGAACCGCCGCGGCGACCGCGCCGAACAAATCGCTGACCTGCGCCGGTACCGCGACCCCGATCGTATCGGCGAGCGCAATCTCGACCGCTCCGGCTTCAACCATCGCCTCGGCAAGCTCGACGACGCGCCGTGCCGGGACATTGCCCTCGAACGGACAGCCGAACGCGGCCGAGATCGTCACCTGCGGCACCAGCCCGGCGCGTGCCGCCGCTGCCAGCATGTCGCGATTGGCCACGATGCCATCGGCGATCGTCTGTCCCTGGTTGCGGATTCCGAAAGTGTCGCTGGCGACGATCACGCACCCCGCCTCGTCGACGCCACGCGCGCCGCCGTCGCGCGATGCGATCGCGCGCTCGACCCCGCGCAGATTGAGGCACAGGCCGATGTAGCTGACATCCTTTCGGTCGGGCAGTGCCACGATCACCGCATCCCCGTCGGCCATCTGCGGCACCCGGCGCGGATTGACGAACGAGGCGACCTCGATGCGGCGCGCGCCGGCGTCGATCAACCGGCCGATCATCGCGATCTTGGCGGGGGTGTCGATAACCTCACGCTCGTTCTGCAGGCCATCGCGCGGACCGACCTCGACGACCTGAACTGTCGTTTCCATTATATCGTCCCATCGTTCGATCGACTTGCGGAGGCTTGGCCGGGGCAGCAGGACCCACAGCCAGATTTCCTACCCTCTATGTCTTTGTGATGCGACGTAGATAGTGACGAACAGCGCTTTTCGCCCGGATCCGGCCCGGCTCCGACAGCAAAACTGTTCTCGAAGCGGCAGTTGGTGGGCGATCAGCGCGAGCTGAGTTCGGGTTGTTTTGCAAACTTCGCAACTGCGCGATCACGCTGGATTCTGGTCGACGCAACCGTGTCCCGCGTACAGCGAGCCCCGGCGATAATCCCGGTCAGATCGAGCGTGGACTCGGGACGGCAAACGTCGGCCGCCGCCCGTCCGATCCTCAGATCGAGGCGCCGGACGTCGCGGGTGTGGCTCAGATCGAGGTCGGCGAGCTTGATCGCGACGCTGGCCGGTCGCACCTGCGCGGCTGCAGGCATGACGAGGCAGCTCGCGGCGAGCGCCGCGATCATGACGGTCCGAAACATGGCTGTTTCCCTTCGTGGCAGGGGCGGTTGCGGCCTGCGCGTGCTGAGGCTGGTTTATGAGGGGGTCGGAGGTCCCGGCATCAGGCCGGCGCGGCCCAGTCGGCGAGGCCGCCGCGCGTCAACAGCGCCTGCCTGAAAGCCTCGAACTCCATGCTCTTGTAGGCGGGTATGAAGGCCCGGGCGTCGGCTCCGGCGGCGTAGCGGAACTTGGGCGAGGCGGTCGTTGCTGCCTCGAACACGAGCTCGGCGACCTCCTGCGGGTCCGATTTGGCCGCGTCCATCGTTGGCCGCATGGCGCCGCGATAGCGCTCGGCGTTGGCCCAGTGCGGCGAGCCTTCGGCGAACTCCGGAGCCGTCACGACATTGGTGTGAAAGGTCGTCGGAAAGACGCCGGGCTCGACCACCGCGATGCGGATGCCGAACGGGGCGAGCTCATACCACAGCCCCTCGGACAGCGACTCCACCGCGTGCTTGGTGGCGGCGTAGGCGGCGCCATAAGGCACCGTCAGCCAGCCCACGATCGACGACAGGTTGATAATGGCCCCCTGCTTGCGCTCGCGCATTTCCGGCGCGACGGCACGGATCATGCGTACGACCCCGAAGACATTGGTGTCGAACTGCCGCTGCAAAATCTCGTCGGAGAGTGCATCGACCGGGCAGGAGACTTCGAAGCCCGCGTTGTTGACGAGAACGTCGATCGGGCCGGTCGTGCGAGCGGTCGTGACAGCGGCATCGATCAGGGCCTGGTCGGTCACGTCGAGCTGGACGGGGCGGACCAGTGGCAGGTCACGCGCCAGTGTCCGGAGATCGCCGGCACGGCTCTCGGACCGGAAGCCCGCATTTACCGTGTGACCGGCCTCGGCGAATTTGCGCGCCGTCAACAAGCCGAAGCCGCTGTTCGCGCCGGTGATGAGAATGTTCGACATGTTGCTCGACCCTCTTCCAAGTGACGAGAGTCGTTTTGACGTTATGAACTCAAAGTGTCAATACGTCATTTACACGTCCACACGATTAGCCGGTGAACGCGTTCGTTGAATTTCGCCTTCGTGACGTAGGTGTCGCCCGAGCGCATCAGGCCCTTGGCTGCGGCGATCAGGGTATCCGCCACCGCGCTCGCGTCTTCCTTTCGGCCGTAATGTTCGAGCGCCTTGACGACGAGCGCATGAAACGACTCGTCAGCATCTCGGATCGTCGGTCCGGTGAGGCGATGGCCCGCGTCGACCAGTTCGACCCCGTGGGGGCTTGCGGTCACCAGATCGAGCGTGCGTCCGAATTTCACATCGATGAGCCCGATCAGCGCCGCGTCGAGTGCTTCGCTTCGTTCAAGTGCTTCGGTTGCCGCCTTCAAGCTTCGGGCGTGAAGTTCGTCGACGACGGCCTGGAGGACGTCCTCCTTGCCCGGGAAATAATGGTAGAGCGCCGTCCGCGAGACGCCCGCACCAGAGGCGATGTCGGCCATGCTCGACCGCTCGAAGCCGTAGCGCATGAAGGCCGCGCGCGCGCCGTCGAGGATCCGGCTGCGGCGATCGACGGCATCCTCGTTGTCGTTGCGTGCGATCTTGCTCATACGGTCGCTATAGACTGAAACGCTGCGAGGCGCGACGTCGACGGGACGTTGGTCTTTGCCGGCCGACCCATTGCGGCGAACTGTGAGTAACCAAGGCCATGCTCCGTTTCTGCATGATGCTCATCTGCGGTATCGTCATCGTTGCGAGCGCATCCGCACCGGTCGACGCCAAGGCCTTCGACAAGACTCAGTGGCTCGAGGATTTTGGTCAGGTTCGGCAGGCGTTCGCGACCAGATACGCCAACCTCGAATTGGCACAGTTCGACAACGCCAACCGTTTATCCGATCTGCTCGACAAGACCCGGGATCGGATTGATCGGGCGGGGAGCGACGCCGACGCCCGGGCGGCATTCGATCGTTTGACGCAGCGGCTCGGTGATGGCCATGTTCACTTCGACTGGCCGACGGCGGCATCGTCGGCAGACCTGCGACCGGGCACTGCAGACCCCTGCAGAAATTTCAATCCTCGGCAAGCGGCATTGCCCCTGATGGTCCACGCCGCCGGGTACAAACCCCTGGAAACGCCGCAGTCGGCGATTTTCCCTGCGGGCACCTTGACTGTCGACGGCCACACGGTCGGTGTGATTGCGATCGGATTGATCGGTGCCGGGGCGCGGCCAGAGCTTTGCCGGCAGGCAGTCGCCGCGCTCCATCTGGCTCCCGGCAGTCCGTGCGACGGAGGTTGTCAGGACCGCATCGATCGATCGGCCAACGCGCGCTACACCGAGGCGTTTGCCGCGCAGATCGTGGCGGTCAAGGCTGCGGGTGCCACTGCCCTGCTCGTCGATATCGCGGGAAATGGCGGCGGCAACGAGTGGGCCGATGCCGCAGCGCGCATGCTGACAACGAAGCGTCTGGTGTCCGAACGGATGTCGTTCGTTCGCGGCGAACAGTGGACCAAAAATCTTCTCGCGCTCGAGGCGACGTTCCGGCGTGACGCGGACGGCGCTGCGGGCCCGGACCGGACGATGCTGCTGACGTTCGCGGATCAGGCGCATGCCAAAGCGATGGTCGCGGCGACGCCGTGCGGATCAGAGCCGTTATTCCTCGGCCATAGGCCAGACTGCACTTGGCTCGGAGCGGGCTTCTTCGTCTCCGGCCCGCTTGCCGCGGCCCACCCGCAAACGCTGAAGGAAAAGCAGTGGGCGGAGGATGTCTTCATTCCCATGAAATACCCGTACGAAGAGGGCGTGTGGCGCGGTCCCCTGATCGTCCTTATCGACGATGATACCGCGTCTTCTGCCGAAGCATTCACCGCCGTGCTTCAGGACAACCATGCCGCCCTGGTTATCGGAACTGTCTCGGCCGGCGCAGGATGCGGTCACACCGACGGCGGCGAACCAATCAAGCTTCGTCATAGCGGCGCGGTCCTTGCGCTGCCCGACTGCGTTTATCTCAGGGCAGATGGCACCAACGAAGTTCGCGGGGTCGTGCCCGATCTCCTGATCGGACTTAGGCATTCGGACAACGCCAGACACCGTTCGGCAGACGTGGCCGAGCGCCTTCCGGAGGCCCTTCGTCTAGTCTCGGCACCATCGCGCTGAACGCTGGCTAAGCGTCTTATTCGCTGATTTTCGCCTTTGTTTCACGCCGATGACCGGGCGCCACTCCGCTTGTGTAAAAGCGCGCGATTGAAGCAATCATTCGCGATCTGATCGCGACGCGCGACGGCGCGACTTATGTCGCCCAGCGCCCCTGGGGTGTCGGGCCCCGCTGCGATCTCGGGGAAGCGGCTGCGATTGACGTGCCAGATTATCGGTAAGTTGTGGCTCGGGTCCCTGCTCGCACCACTCGGCGCACGGAATATGAGCCATATCGGTCAATTTCGACTTTACGCTCACTCTCTTGTGAATGATCTTGAACAGCTCAATGGTTTGCTGCATTCTGACCACATGGTGCCGAAGAGCGCCAAGGATCGCTTGAGGGAGGGTTTATGAAAATTCTTGGTGGCCTGCTGAGCGCAACCATGCTTGCCGCGGGGTGGTCGGTTGCTGTCGGCGCACAGACGCCGCAGGCTGCGGATAATCCACTGTCCGGTAGTACCGCGGTTGCCGCTTCCAGCACCGATAACGAGATCGTCGTGACGGCCTTGCGCCGCAACGACAATCTGATGAAAACCCCGATCGCCGCAACGGTCCTGACGGGGACCGACCTCGCCAACAAAGGGGTCGTCAACATCGACGCGCTCCAGTTCGCGATGCCGAGCGTGGTCGTTAACAACTTCGGTCAAGGGCTCGAGTTCAACGTCCGCGGCATCGGCAAGGCCGAGCACAACTCGCAGACGACGACCGGTGTCATCACCTATCGCGACGGCATCCCGACCTTCCCTGGTTATTTCCAGGAAGAACCGTATTTCGATATCGCCAACGTCCAGGTGCTGCGCGGACCCCAGGGGACGACGGTCGGCCAGAACGCGACGGGCGGCGCGGTGTTCGTGAACACCAACGACCCGATTATCGGCGGCGGCGTCCACGGCTACGCCAACGCCAATTACGGCAACTACAACGATGCGGGCGTCCAAGGCGCGATCAATATCCCGCTGAGCGACACCTTTGCGGCGCGGGTGGCCTTTTTCGGCGAGCGCCGCGACAGCTTTTACTCGATTACCGGCCCCGGCGGCGCGCCTTACACTGGCAACAAGGGCAAGCTCGGCGAACTCGCAGGGCGCATAAGCCTGTTGTGGAAGCCGACCGATCAGCTCTCGGTCCTGCTGAAGACCGACGTCGACTATCTCGATCTCGGTGCCTATCCCGCCGATCCCTACACCGACCGGTTCCAGACGCTGCCGCTCGGCAGCGCGACAGCTAACCCGAACTATCGCGACCTGTTCAACATTACCGCCAATACTCCGCAGGGTGCGCGCGACAAGTTCGTGCGGTCGGTGTTGAAGATCGACTATCATCTCGACAACGGGATCAAACTACGGTCGATCACCGGCTTTCAGGCCGGCAACACTGCCTATACCGCCGATCTCGACGGGACTGCGACCGGCAACTCGATCTTCTTCGACAGTGTCAGCGAGACCCAGCTGTCGCAGGAATTCAACATCATCTCCCCCGACAACCAGCCGGTGACTTGGCTGATCGGTGCGTTCGGGCTGTGGAACACCTATTTTTTCCCCAACCCGTACCAGTTCGTCGTCGGCACGCCCGCCAATCTCCCGGCATCGACCTACGCGCTCCAGGGCCGCAACCCGACGAACTCGTTCGCGGTGTTCGGCCAGCTCGGCTACTCGATCACGCCGACGCTCAAGGTCGATCTCGGCGGGCGCTACACGACGAGCCGCACCTCCAACCACGTCGATATCCTCCAATACGGGCTCTATCTGCGCGACGATCAGCGGTTCAGCTCGGACAACTTCTCGTTCAAGGCGTCGATCGGTTGGGAAGCGACCCCGCATCAATATCTTTATGCGTTCGCGGCAACGGGGTTCCGCGCGGGCGGCCTCAACGTCCCGGTCGGCCTCGGCATTCCAGCCGCCTTCGGACCCGAACGGGTGCAATCGTACGAGGCGGGGCTCAAGTCGAACTTCGCCGGGGGCCACATCCACACTACGATCGACGGCTTCTATAACGACTATAAGAACTTCCAAGTCACCATCGGGTATCCGGCGATCCCGGTGTTCGGCATCGAGGTGAACGTTCCAAACACGACCAGAATTTACGGTTTCGAAGCCGACGCCGACTTCAAGTTCGGTGCTTTCTCGTTCGATGCCGGGGTCAACGTCCTTCATAGCGAGCTAGGACAGTTCTTCGCCACTGATCCGCGCATCGCGGCGGCGCTTGCCTGCTCGACGACCGCGGGACCGGCAAGCGCGTCGTGCATCAACTTGAAGGGCAAGGAGCAGACCTATGCGCCGAACTTCACCTTCAACATGGGCGCGCAATATGAGATCGCGCTCGGCGGCAACGACACGCTGACGCCGCGGGTTAGCTTCGGCCACATCGCGGCGCAATGGGCGACCCTGTTCGAGAATGCGGCGCGCGGCGACCGGCTGGGCGAGCGCAACATCCTGACCGCGCAGCTCGCTTACACCCACAAGACCCTGACCGTCACGCTGTACGGGACCAACCTGACCGACCAGCATTATGTCGCCGCGCTGCAGAGCAATCTCGATTTCGCGGGACCGCCGCGTCAGTATGGCATCAAGGTGCTCAAGAGCTTCTGATTGCCCGCTGGTCGCCGCTCCCAGCCCGGGCTGCGACCAGCGTTCTTTCCTGTCACGTAGGTGCTATGCAAGCTTATCCACTGACCGTCGACAAGTTCCTCGATCATGCCGCGAAATGGTCTCAAGATCACGAGGTCGTCGAGGCACACGCGGGCACAGTATGCAGGCGGATCACCTATGCCGCACTGCGCGAGCGCAGCAATCGACTGTCGGGCGCGCTCACTGCACTGGGGCTGAGGTTCGGCGACCGGGTCGGCACGCTCGCGTGGAATACGCAGCATCATCTCGAGATCTATTATGCCGCGATGGGTGCAGGACTGGTTTGCCATACCCTCAATCCGCGGCTGACGGTCGCGCACCTCGCCGCGATGATCAACGAGGCCGAAGACCGCGTCCTCGTCGTCGCCGCAGACCTGATGCCGCTGCTCCGCGAACTCGTCCCGGTCTGCCCCGCCGTCGAGCATGTCGTGGTGATCGACGCCGAGGCCAGCGGCACGCTCGCACCGCATTCCGTCCGGGTCTGGCAGCTCGAGGAGCTGCTCGAGGCGCACGGTACGCCGATCATCTGGGGTGACTTCGACGAGAACAGCGCGGCGGGCCTGTGCTACACCTCGGGCACGACGGGGCGGCCCAAGGGCGTCATCTACACGCACCGGTCGAACTACCTCCACACGCTGCGCGCGCTGCAGGCGGACGCAATCGGCCTGACCGGCGACGATGTCCTGCTGCTCGGTGTTCCAATGTTCCATGCCAACGGCTGGGGCCTGCCGTTCGCCGCCCCGGCCGCCGGGACGAAGCTGGTCCTGCCCGGCCGATCGATCGACGGCGCGAGCCTCGCCCGCCTGATGCGCGACGAAGGCGTGACCGTCGCGGTCGGCGTGCAAACCGTCTGGCTCGCCTTGGCCGATCACCTCGAGGCGACCGGAACCGAGTTGCCAGCATTGAACCGCGTCCTGATCGGCGGATCGAGCTGCCCGGACGCACTGATCCGCCGAATGGAGGAACGGCTCGGTGCGCGGGTCCAGACAAGCTGGGGCATGACCGAGCTGTCGCCGACCGGGACGATCGCGCCACCGCACGACGACGGGAAGAACCGCGGATCTTCGGGACGGCCGCCCATCGGCATCGATCTCAAGCTGACCGACGCGGACGGAAAGACGCTGGAACCCCAACGCGATGTTCTCGGCCACCTCAAGGTCAAGGGTCAGAGCGTGATCGATCGCTATTTCAGGGCCGACGCCGACGCGCTCGATAGCGAGGGCTATTTCAATACCGGCGACTTGGCGATGATCGATAGCGATGGGCGGCTGACTATCTGTGGCCGGGTGAAGGACCTGATCAAGTCGGGCGGGGAATGGATCAATCCGACCGACATCGAGACCGTGATCGGGATACATCCATCGGTAAGGCACGTCGCGGTGATCGCCCGGCCCGACGTCAAATGGGGCGAGCGGCCGGTCCTCGTCGTCGAGATGCAGGGCGAAGATACCGCTCCGGAGGCGTTGATTGCCCTGCTTCGCGGCAGGGTCGCCGACTTCTGGATCCCCGATCAGGTCGTCAAAGTCGCGACAATGCCACTGGCGGCCACTGGCAAGATCGACAAGCTCCGGCTGAGTGCCGACTTCGCGCAGGGCGCGCTCGCGGCCACCCGCATCGCGGGTTGATTCAGCCGCTTAGGAGCAGCTGGTGGCCGGGAGCGGCAGCTTCGGCGAGGCGAGGCCGGCGTTCCAGTTCCAGCCGATCTTACCCGTCGCACGGCGGCGGCAGACGACCGCTTCGTTGAGCGCATACATGCCGGGCATCAGCTTGGTCTCAAGCTGCGGCGTCGCGGCGAAATGCATATAGCTTTCGCTCTCGCCGAAAGCCTTCCACGCCGGTGCATCGGCGGCGACCGGGCGGCCATCGCGGGCGAAGCTGGTCCAGTAATCAACCATCGCATCCGACAGCCCGCGCTCCGCGGCGGTGTCGGGTATACGCGGCCAGTGCGGCGGCGTCCGGTCGGCGGTGCCGAACACGAACGGCAGCTCGCTGGCGTGAAAGGCATGAAGGCCCGCATCGTCGGCAGCCGGGTAAGCGTGGTCGAACAAATAAAGATACGCCGGCTGTCCCGCCGCGGTCTGGCTGCGCGCCATTCGCTCGGCGGTCCAGCCGTAGAGCGCATCGCGTGTCGTCGCGAGAATGCTGTCCTTATAGTCGGCAGCCCGATAGATCCGCAGGAACGCGTCGGCGAGATCGCCGTACCGCTCGCGGATGCCGCTCTCATAGGCAGCTGCAGTCGCGGGCGCCTTGGGCGCGAGCATGGTCAGCGACCTGATCTCGCCCTGATTGAAACCGACGAGGAGCGGCACCTTCGCCTGCGTTCCCTCTTCGAAAGCAGCGACCAGTTGCTGCGGCAGGACGACGCCGTCGACCAAGCCGAACGGGCCGAAGCCAAGCTTTGCCGCGGTGTCGGTCAGCGTCTGCGCGTCCATGCCTCGCAGCGTCGCGATGTCGGGAGCTTGAACCGCCCCAGCGAGTAACTGGCCCGCCCCCTCGCCCGACGGCGCGCCGTAGACGGCCTTTTTCAGCTCAGCCATCGAGATCATGTAGCCGCTCTCGGAGATCGCCTTGGCGAACAGCCCGCGCGCGGTCGGCGAGGCGAGCAGATACATCACGCTCAGCGCCCCCGCGGATTCGCCCGCGATCGTAACGTTGGCCGGATCGCCCCCGAACGACGCGATATTGTCCTTCACCCAGTGCAGCGCCGCGATCTGGTCGAGCAGTCCGTAATTGCCCGAAATGCGCCGGGGCGATTCGGCGCTGAGGCCCGGATGCGCGAGCCAGCCAAGCACGCCGAGCCGGTAATTGATCGACACCACGATCACTCCACGCCGCGCCAGCCGGGCACCATCGTAGATCGGCTCCCGGCTCGAACCGGTCAGCAGCGCGCCGCCGTGAATCCAGAAGAAGACGGGTGCCTTTTTCGCCTGCTTCGGCATCCAGACGTTGAGCGTCAGGCAATCCTCGCTGACGGGCATCGTTGCCCCCGCGTAGATCGACGTCGTGGTCCCCTTGCTTTGCGGCTGGACGCAGGCGGCGCTGAAATCGGTCGCGGCACGGACGCCGGACCAGCGCGGCATGCGCACCGGCGGGCGCCACCGCAGCGCCCCGACCGGGGGAACGGCATAAGGTATTCCCTTGAAGACGTTCAGGTCGCCGTCGGCCTGACCCTTGACGGTCCCGGCGGCGGCCTCGATCAACGGCGGAGCAAGGGTTGCCGGCTGCGCTCCCGCAGTGGCCGCAAGCGCGAGCGAGACGACCGCCAACAAAGGACGATACTGCATCATATTGGGTCCTTCCCGACGAACCGACGGCCGGCGCGCAGCACGCGGGCAAGCCACAAGAACAGGACGATCGCGATGAAATAGGCGGGCGTCAGCGTGTAGAGCGCGTCGCGCAGTGAATGCGCCGACCCGTGGGCGGCGAACCAGTCGCTCGCCGCGCCGACATAAGTCGGCCCGAGCCCGAGGCCGATGAAGTTCATCACCAGCAGCAGCAGGGCTCCCGACAGCACGCGCTGGTCGGGCCGTACCTCGTCCTGGACCAGCGCAACCGCAGCCGACAGATAGAAATAGTTCAGCAACATCACGACCGTCAGCAGGCACAGAGCAAGCGGCCACGACGGCGCCCAGACGAACGCGACGTAGAACGGCAGCGCCGCCGCCAGCGACCATGCCGGCCCCATCGCATAGACCTGACGCGACCGCCGAGCGAGGCGATCGATCACGCGCCCCGACACGACCATACCCGCACTCATGCCGATGCCGACCGCCAGCGCGTACCAGACCGCGACCTGATTGAGCGTCATGCCCTTCTCGCGGATCAGGAACAGCACCGCGAAATTGCCAAGGCCGTAGGTGACGAACTGCGTCGCGCCGCTGCCAAGCGCGACGAGCGTCAGGACCGGGTTTGAAAAGAACATGCGCATCGTCGCCCAGAACGCGCTGCCTCCACCCGGCACGACGGCAGCGACGTCATCGAGTGCACCGCGAGCAGGCTCGCGGACGACCAAGCGGACGACGGCCGCAGTCACGATCCCGACGAGGCCAACGGCGATGAACGCGGCCCGCCAATCGAACGCAGCGGCGATCGACGCCCCGAAGGCGATGCCGAGCGCTGCGCCGATCGGCGGACCGAGGTTGTAGATGCCGAGCGCAGTACCGCGCCGCCCCGGCGGAAACGTATCGGTGATGATCGCATACGACGGCGGCACGCCACCCGCCTCGCCAAAGCCCACCGCCATGCGCGCCGCGACGAGTTGCGGAAACGTCGCCGCCAGACCGCAGCAGATCGTCGCCGCGCTCCAGATCGCGCACGCTAGCGACACGATGGTGACGCGGTTGGACCGGTCGGCGACCCATCCGACCGGGACCGCGATGAAGCAGTAGAACAAGGCAAAGTACAGGCCGCCGAGCAGCCCGAGCTGGCCGTCGGTGATGTGGAGCGAATCCTGGATCGGCTTGGCGAGAATGCCGAGCAACTGCCTGTCGAGAAAATTCAGGACATAGACGAAGGTCAGAATTCCAAGCACGATCCCGCGGTGGCACCGGGCTACGGGAACGGTCTGCAACGCACTGCTCGTCACGGTCATGCGCCGGCTTCGTAACACTGCCGCAACTGGGACTCAGTCCGTACGGCGAGCGCGCGCGCTAATGACGGCGCAACGACGCCGGTCGCTCGAATAGCCATGCATCCTCCCCATAGACGTTATCTTTTGCGGCAGGATGTAAGTGTGCGATGGCCATGTCAATGGTCACTCTCAAGCTTGTGAATGAGTCGGGCAGAGCCGGATATCGGTTGACGACCGGATGCCCCCGGGGGATTGCAACCGTGTGACAACCGACGCCCCCCTCGTGAAGCGTCCGCGAAGAGCGGAACAGCGTGCCGAAACAATGGAATTGATCCTCAATACGGCGGAGGAGTTATTCTCCCTGCACGGCCTGTACGGAGTGACGCTCAAGGAAGTGGCGAAGCGCGTGGGCGTCCATCACACGCTGCTCAACTATTATTTCGCCGACAAGAAAGCGCTGTTCGACGCAGTGTTTTCGCGCCGGGCGGTGGTGACGAGCGAACGCCGCATGAAGGCGCTCGGCGAATATGAAGCCGCGTGCGAGGGCAATCCAACTGTCGAGGGCGCCTTGCGCGCGTTCCTCGATACCGACCTCGATCTATATATCGACGGTGGCGACGGCTGGAGAAATTACGCCAAGCTCGGGGCGCAGGTCGCCAACACGCCCGAGTGGGGTGCCGAGCTCATGGATACGCACTTCGATCCGGTGGTGCTTCGCCTGATCGGCCTGTTGAAGCGCGCATTGCCCGGCTGCGACGACCAGAAAATCTTCTGGGGCTATCACTTCGTGACGGGTGCGCTGATGCTGACGCTCGCGCGGACCGGCCGGATCGACAAGCTGTCGGGGGGAGCGAGCCAGTCAGACGACTTCCTGACGGTCAAACAGCATATGGCTCCCTTCATGGCTGCCGGATTTCTCGCCATCTGCTGCTGAGAAGAGAATACCGCCAGTCAGCCAGGCAGTTTGTCTGCGAGCACGGTGGGGCGGCGGATCTCCAACGCGCCTTCGAGCAAATCACCGGCACGCGCGCCCAAAGCCTCGGCGACCCGGCCGGTCAGACGGGCCTGACGGCCTGCTTCATCGTCGAACGCATCGAAGACGGCGAAGGTCTGCTTGTCGAAGCGGACCGCAAACCAGGCGATCGTTCCCGGCTCATTCGCCACCAGATCCTGTGCGCCAAGCAGAAACGCCGCGAGTTCTTCCTCCTTGCCTGGCTTCGCCTTGAGTTCGGCGTATAATGCATAGTGCGTCATGGAGTGTTCCAGTCCTTGTTGAGCAAATAAGACGTCAGCATCTTCGGGCGGCCGTCGGTAGTGGGGCCCAGTCCTGCGGGATGAGTGCGGTGACGCGCTGGATGGCCCGCACAACGGCGGGGCGGCTTGCGACCCGGTCATACCAGGCCAGCACGTTCGGATAGTCTTCGAGGTCGACGTCGGCGAAAGCGCGTCGCCAGATCCAGCCGAAATGGGCCATGTCTGCGATCGCGTACTCGAACCCGGCGGCGAAGGGATGATTGCCGAGCACACCGTCGAGAACCTTCATCACGCGCGCCGCTTCGGTGTTGAACCGTTCGAGCGCAATCGGGATTTGCGCGGCAGCTTGCTTCTGAAAGTAGCCGGCTTGCCCGAACGCTGGGCCGATCCCGGTCATGTTAAAGAACATCTGCTCGAAGACGCGCGCGCGCTCGATACCTTCGGCCGGCAGCAAACGCCCGGTCTTCTCGGCGAGGTAGATGAGGATCGCGCCGGATTCGGTCAGAACCAACCGCTCAGCGCCCGGGCCATCTGGATCAACGAGCACCGGCACTTTGCCGTTGGGATTGAGAGCGAGGTGTCCCGGTAACTTCTGCTCGCCCTTGCGGACGTTTACCGATCTGAGCCCGTAGGGGAGGCCAAGTTCTTCGAGCACGATCGGAACTCTGAGACTGTTGGGTGTCGCGAAGGCGTAGACTTCGATCATCGATTGCGTCCTGATCCGGGGTTGTTGGCTCTCGCGGGTTCCGCGGCGCGGCGTGAAGCCGACGCCGCGGTGGCGCATCAGAACTGAGCCGCGCCGCCGTCGACATCGAGCTCGATGCCGTTGACGTACGCGCTATCGCCGGACGCGAGGAACAGGGCAGCCTTGCCCAGATCCTCAGGCGAGCCGAGGCGGCCGAGCGGAATCTTGTCGATGATGCCAGCGTGCGCTTCCGTGGGCAGCAGATTGCTGAAGCCGGGCGTCAGCGTACGGCCCGGGTTGAGCACGTTGATCCGAATGCCGCGGCCCTTGGTCTCAAGGATCCAGGCGCGCACCATGTTGCGGATCGCCGCCTTGGTCGAAGAATAGACGGATAGCGTCGGCATACCCTTGAAGGCATCGATCGAGCCGGTGAGTATCACCGAGGCTCCCTGCGGCAGCAGCGGAAGCGCCTTCTGCAACCCGAACAGCATCCCCTTCACATTGGTGTTGTACGTTTTGTCGAAATGCTCCTCGGTAATTTCCCCGAATTTCATGAATTCGAAGAAGCCCGCGTTGAGTGCCAGCACGTCGATGCGGCCATGGCTCGCCTTGATGGTGGCGTAGAGGCGGTCGAGGTCCGCGAGGCTCAACGCGTCGGCCTGAACGCCGATGGCTCCGTTGCCGATCTCGGCGACGGCCTTGTCCAATTCTGACTGACGGCGGCCGGCAATGAATATGTGTGCGCCCTCGGCGGCGAAGGCCTTGGCGATGCCAAGCCCGATCCCCGCGCTGCCGCCGGTCACGACGGCGACCTTGCCTTCAAGCTTCTTACCCATCTTTGGTCCTTCGATTTCCATTGCGCGCCGCTCGATGATCGACAGCGGCGCGGGACCTCGGAAATAGAAGGTTGCAGGATGCGCAGTAGGCAGGGAGTCGAACTAAGAGCTATTCGATTTCGGAATACCGCGGCGATAATTAGCGTATCGCTGTTCTCGGGAGGAATGCCATAAACCGCCTCGCCGCAATGGATGCGTTTGTTCGCGTCATCGACACGGGCTCGTTCACGGGGGCTGCGCGCCAGCTTCGCGTCGGCCAGCCTGCCGTCTCGAAGATTATCGCGCAGCTCGAAGACCAGGTCGGCGTGAAGCTTCTTCTGCGAACGACGCCGGGCCTCAAAGCGACCGAAGCCGGCGAGAATTTCTACGAGCACGCCAAGCGTTCGGTGGAGGAAGCGGACGAGGCGGTGTCGAAGGCTCGGGGGATCGGTGCCGCGCTAACCGGGCGGCTGCGGATTTCCGGCGCCGTGACGTTCGGCCGGCTTCATATCGTGCCGCGACTGCCAAGGTTCATGGCGCTGCACCCCGCGCTCGAGGTTGAAGTCTTCCTTGACGACGGCAATGTCGATCTGGTCGAGGGCGGGATCGACGTCGCGCTGCGGATGGGCGACCTTCAGGATTCTTCGCTGACCGCGCGCAGGATCGGCCTGGGACCCCGCATCGTCGTGGCGGCGCCGGGTTATTTCGACGCAAGGGGCGAGCCGCAGATGCCCACAGACCTGATCAACCACGAGGCGGTGATTTACGGCCAGCGGGGCGGCGGCACCTTATGGTCGTTCACAAAGGGCGCATTGAAGCAGATCGTAACCATCAAGGGCCGGATGCGGAGCAACGCGGCGGAAGCGGTTCGCGAGGCAGTTTTCGCGGGTATAGGGCTAGCGGTTGCGTCGGAGTGGATGTTCGAGCGGGAGTTGGCAGCCGGCAAGGTGCGGCGCGTGCTCGTGGATTGGCAGCTCCCCCGGTTGGCCTTTGGGTGGTGTTCCCGTCGGGCCGGAACGCCAGCACGAAGGCGCGCGCGTTCGCGACCTTCATCGAAGAGGATATGCGAGCAGGCTTTGGTGACGAATGACGGCGCTGGTTTCTAAGCTGCCTGCCGCAAACAAACGACTGCCACCTGAGCGCCGATAGGGCTGTTGAATAGCGAGAAATGGCCGCGACCCGCCGGTGTCCTAGGGCCCCGCAGCGGCGCCTGCCCCCGCGCCCTTCAACCGCGCCGATTGGCAGCAGGAGGATTACGCGCCGCTCAAAGGCGAATTATTGGTCGAGCAATACCCCAATCTCGCCTGGAGAGCGTCCGGCGCCGCTGCCGTCCCCCGCCCGCGCTCGATCGCGAAACGACGGCCGCATCGGCGTCGGCGAGCGATGCCAAACAAGCGGTAGACGTTGCGTCACGAGAATCCCGCGCCGCGGCGGGACGAAAACAACACCATTCCCGGGCTCGCAGAAGCCCGCTCAGTAGCGCCAGCTTGTAAGGTCGGCGCCTTTGGGCGCCGTCGTCTTGATGCGGGCCATGATCTTCGGAAGATACATCCAATCGTAATGGAGGCGCGAGTAGGCATTGGCCAAGTCGTGGTCGCCGTTCCAGCAATGTTCTGCCCGCTCGCCATAGTCGACCTCGCCACCCCACGTTGGCTTCAGGTTCGTCAGCGTGTCCTGCGCGTAATAGACGGCGTTAGTCAGGAAGTAGCTATCAGCCGAGCCGACATAGATGTGAAGCTTTCCCGCCAGTTTGGGGGAAAGCCGTGGCCAATCGCGTTTGACGATATGGGTCAGGTCGAAATGTTCGCGCCAGTAACCGGCGACTGCCGGATCGATCGCGCCGGTTTCCTTGTCGAAGATCGGCTGGGGGTAACCGTCGCCGCCCTGCGGTCCGAACACCGCCTGCCAGATGTCGTATTGCCCGCCCGAGCGGCTGCGGTCGCCCAGCACCAGTTCCATGTGATTTTCGTCGCGCTGGATCGCGAGCGTCTGGCCCAGATAGTCGCGCATCGCCGGCCGCTCGATCGCCACTGCCGTCCCCTGCTCGGCAAACGCGTTCTGGTCTTTATAAAGGTTTATCGTCGTGTATCCGCGGAAGTCGATCGGGTCGGGGCAGGCGACGAATGCGCCATTGTACATGTCCGGGTAAAACACCTGTGTCGCCATTGCCTCCCAGCCGCCGGTCGAACCGCCGTAGGTGAAGCGTGCCCAGCCTTGCCCGATCCCGCGGAAGCGGCGTTCGATTTCCGGGATGAGTTCCTGGTTGATGGCGTCGCCGTACGGACCGAGGTTGGCCGAGTTCACCGCATAGCTGTCGTCGTAATACGGATTGGCGTGCTCAATCGAGACGACGAGGAAGCGCGGGAAGTCAGTCCCCGTCCAGCGCTTGAAATTGGCGTAACTCTCGGCTTGCTGGATGCGATTATAGCCGGCGAGATGGAAGCGCTCCGAATAATCCGGCTTGAGGTCGGGATCGGGCGGCGTCTCGCGCCAGGCACCGATCCCGTCGGCCGGGAAGTGACCGTGGTTCACCATCAACGGAAAATGCGCCTGCGGATGCTCGGCGAATCCCGCCGGCAGCAGGACATAGGCGCCGAGATACATCGGCCGTCCCCAGAAGCGGGAGAGCAGTTCACTGCGGATGCGCACATGCTTGACGAACGGCGTCTCCGTCACGGGCTTCACCGGCGGAATTACCTGATCGAGCGTGAGGGCGAGCGGCGGCGCGTTCTTGCCGAGATGAACGCGCACCGGGCGGGAATAAGAGTTGCCGGGCTTTTCATTCCAGTGCTGCCCCTCGCCCATGTCGGGAGGGAGCTTGACGACCGATCCGTCGGCGCGGCGGAACGTCTCGTAGCGGTTGAACACCGCCTGCACCGTATAGTCGCCAGCCGGCAGCGTTGCGAGCGGCACTGGCCAGCCGTACGTCGCTGTCAGGGACACAACGGTCCCTGGTTTCACGCCATCCAGCGTTTGCCCAAAGATATACGGCGTACGGAGCGGAGCTTCCAATTCAACCTGAAGGCGAGGTTCGGGATCAGCCAGCGGCGAAGCGATCAGGATGATGCGTCCATCGAGCGGTGCTTGCACTTCGTATGGAAGTCTCACCGTCACTTCCGTCGCGCTTGCACGGCAGGCGCATATCACGGTGATTAGTAGAGCGACCCCGCGCCAAATGCTCATATCACCCCTCCGAATTGGCGCGACATTGGCGGATGCCAACAGCAACGGCAAGCAACTCCTCAAACCCCTGCCGCTGCTAATTGAGGTCAGGTAACAGCACGAGTTTGCGGCGACGGCCAGCAGCGTGAAGCTAAATCGTATTAGCCCGGCGTCAATCCCGCTACGAC
>JAYTTV010000097.1:0-2169 GCA_043745075.1 Sphingomonadaceae bacterium | reverse complement strand
CGACGGCTCCGGCAGCGATATTGCCGGCGTCGATCACCCACAATTCGGAGGCGAACGCCGCATCGCCGGTGCGGCGGTCGACGACGGCGAGGAGCCAGCCATCGTGGTCGTCGCGCGCGGCGGAGACGTGGACCGGCTCGCTGATCGCCATGTTGGGGTCGAGGCCGAGCATCTCGACGCGCCCGATGCCGGGTTCGATCCGGAGCAGCGCGTTGAACGCCGCGCCGACCGGGCCACCCGGCAACGGCGGTCCGCCGCCGGGGTTCATGCTGCAGTAGAAGGCGAAGCGGTACGGGCGGCCCTGGTCGGCATCGCGGACCCGCGGCAAATCGCCCGGCGGGCCGAGCGGCCGTTCGCTCAAGCTGTCGTCACCACTGGCGAGATCGAATGTCCAGCGGGTCAGCGCGCCTTGTATCTCCCACGGCTGCCGATGGATCCCGCCCGCCTCGCGCATGAAGGCGAAGGCGTTGGTATCGGTCAGGCAGACGTCGAGATGGACGAGGTCGCCGTCGTCGAACGCATTGACGAGATGAAATGCGGAGACGCCCTTCGGTCCCTTGAACCAGCGGAGGTCGGCGACCTTGCCGTAGCGCGGCATGATCGCGACCCAGCTTTCGAGGTCCTGCTGATGCGCCCAATGCGCCCCGCCCGCCGCGAGCCGTTCCGCGTCGGCGGTGGTCGGGAAAATCGGAAAGATCGCGTGGCGTTCGCTGATCGCGAAGTCGTGGACGCTCACGCAATATGGCGCCTCGAACCATTGTTCGGATACGAGATTACCGTCGCGGTCGGCGATGCAATAGGCGATGTCGCGGCTACACAGGCCGCCGGCCTCATAGCCGAAGAAGAACATCTCGCCGGTCGCGGGATCGACGCGCGGGTGGGCAGTGAAGGTCGCCGATTTCAGCGCGCCGCCATAGTCCCAGCGCCCGATCGTCGCGAGGGTGTCGGGGTCGATCTCGTAGGCGAGGCCGTCCTCCTTGGTCATGAACAGGCGCCCGGCGTGCCAGACCGGGGTGGTGTTGGCGACGGTGCGGTCGCGTCCGGCGACGGCGGGATCGTCGGTGTAGGGGTTGCGGTAGCGCCCGAACAACGCCCGTCGCGCCGCGCGTTCGAGGGTGTAGCGCTCGGTCTCGACGTAGCGGATGTCATAGTCGACATGGCCGTCGTCGAAGCGGAAGCGCGAGATCATGCCGTCGCCCGACAGGACGACGTCGTCGTCGTGCATCGGCGCGTGCGCCGGGTCGGGCACGGCACGGAAGAAGGCACCGCGAATCTCCGGCGGCAGCGCGCCGATCACCGGCAGGTTGCGGATCGAGACCTCGGTCCGGACCGGCGTGTTGAGCCCGGTGAAGTGGATCGTATCGGGGAAGATGGTCATGCAACCGCTCCTGGTCCGGGTCCGCCGCGGGGGTCGCGCACCGTCCGCTTGTGCCGCGCTGCGCACCGGATTGCGTCGGGCGACGACGATAGTATCGTATGCAACGCAAACGAAAAGAGGGAGTGCACATGCGGATCGCCATCATCGGAGCAAGCGGCAACGCCGGCCAACGGATCGTCGCCGAAGCGCGCCGGCGCGGGCATGAGGTCACGGCGATCGCGCGGACGGCCGTGCCCGGGAACGACAGGGGCGTGACGTGGAAGAGCGCCGACCTTACCGATCCCGATACGATGGCTGCAGCACTGCGCGGGAGCGACGCCGTCGTACTGTCGGTGCGCTTCGCCGGCCTCGACTTCACGTGCGTTCTCGACGGCGTGCGGCAGTCGGGGGTGCCACGATTGCTCGTCGTCGGCGGTGCGGCGTCGCTCGAGATCGCGCCGGGCAAGGTCCTGCTCGATCAGCCCGACTTCCCCGATTTCATCAAACCCGAGGCGACCCCGGCGCGTGCCGCGCTCGACCAGCTTCGCGCCACGACCGACCTCGACTGGACGTATTTGTCGCCGTCGATGATGTTCGGCCCCGGCGAACGGAACGGCAGCTTCCGCCTCGGCGACGACACGCTGCTGACCGCCGCCGACGGCAAGAGTCACATCAGCTACGACGATTTCGCTATCGCGCTGCTCGACGAGATCGAAACGCCGAAGCATTCGCGCCGCCGTTTCACCGTCGGCTACTAATCGGCGAGCGGGCGCGGGGGGGGGGGGCCCCGCCCCCCCGCACGCCCCTCACCC
>JAYTTV010000096.1:0-2171 GCA_043745075.1 Sphingomonadaceae bacterium | reverse complement strand
ATTGAGCGTGGTCGACACCAGCGCGTACAGCCCGACCAGGTAGATCAGTTCGCTCGTGCCGCGCTGCCCGAACGTGGCGACTGCCAGGCGATACACCGGCTCCGGCAAAACGCCGCCGCGACTCAAGGCATATGCCAGATCGAAGGCGATGCTTTCTTCCTTGCTCAAGTCGACCGGTTTCAGGTCCGCCACCAGGGTTGCCAGGCGCTCGGCCGACATGCCTTCGCGTTCGGCGACAGCAATGTGGGCATAGATTTCATAGGCCGCGTCAAAGCGCGCGCCGACGACCAGGATCGCGATCTGCCGCACGTTGTCAGGCAAGGTCGCGTTGGCAGTCATGGCCAGGGTCAGGTCCCAGATCGCCTTGCCGATCGCGGGTTCATGGAGCCACGGGTTCCACGGACCCATCAGCGCGCCGTCTTCACGCTCGACCTTGAACGCATTGAAGTTGCTGGCAATGCCTTTGCGCATGTCGTCGTACAGCGGCTTTTGCTCGGGCGACAGGTCGGCGGGAGCGATCAAGGGCAGGCGCATCGGCGGACTCCTGAAGCTATGATGCAGTGCACCATAGCCGATTGATGCGACAGATGCGCTACAGATTGCGCCTCACACCGAAGCGCGGAGCGTCGCGCGAACCCCGACGTGCGCGGGGTCGTAAACGAGGCTCGAGCCGAGGCTCGCCGCCATCGCGCCGATCAGCTTGGTGCCGATTCCGGTGCCGGTCGGCATCTTCGACGCGGGCAGCCCGGCGCCGTCGTCCTCGACGCGGAGGACGAAGTCGCGGGCGCCGTCACGCGCGAGTTCGATGCGGATCTCGCCAGCCTGGCCCTGTTGATAGGCGTATTTGCACGCGTTGCTGACGAGCTCGTTGACGATCACCCCGAGCGACACCGCGCGGTCGGTCGCCAGCCGGATCGGCGCGGCGATCAGGCGGAGCGCGCGGGGTGACGCGGGAGTAGACCAGGTTTTTTCGAGTTCGACGATTAGTGCCGCGAGATAGTCGTCCATCGCCACGCCCTCGACGTCGTCCGACGTGTAGAGCCGCTTGTGGACCTGCGCGATCGCAGTGATCCGCGCCTGCGTGTCGGCGAGCGCGCTCTTGGCGGCAGGATCGTCGAGCGCCTTCGCCTGCAGATGGATGAACGCCGAGACGAGTTGTAGCGAGTTCGCGACACGGTGGTTGACCTCGTGGAGCAGCGCTTCGAGCCGCGCGTTCGATGCGCGCAGCGCGACCTCGGCCTCGACCTTCTGCGCCTTGAGGGCGACAGCCGTCAGGGCAGTGTCAAACGCGTTCGTCAACAGGTCGAAAAAGTCGTCGCCGATGGTCTTGACGACATAGTCGATCGCGCCGGCTTTCAGCGCGGCGACGGCGATCCGGCTTTCTTCCGATCCGGTGACGTAGATGATCGGCGGGACCGCCGGCAGCGCTCGAAGTGCCTCAAGGGTGCTCAACCCGTCGTAGCCCGGCATATAATGATCGACCGCGATCAGGTCGAAAGCCGTCTCGCTGACCTTGGCGACGCCGTCGGGACCATTGGTCGCGACGCTGACGTCGAAACCGCGCTTGCCGAGCGCGCGCGACACCAGGCGGCACAGCCCCTCGTCATCATCGATATAGAGGATGCGCGGACGCTGCGTCACGCGTCGTCGCCGACCTCGGGCACTTGGATGACCGACAGAAACAGCCCGAGTTGCTGGATCGCCCGTGCGAAATTCTCGTAGTTGACCGGCTTGGTGATGTAGACGTTCGCGCCGAGGTCGTAGCAGCGCTGGATTTCCTGCTTGTCGTCGGTCGTCGTCAGCACCACCACCGGCGTCCGCTTCAGCCGCGGATCGGCCTTGATCTTGGCGAGGATGTCGATGCCGCTCATGTCGGGCAGGTTGAGATCGAGCAGGATCAACGCCGGGCCGTTGTTCGCCGGGCCGTCTGGCGCATGAAACAGATAGTCCAGCGCGCTCGTACCGTCGACGAAATGACGGATCGCATTGGCGATGCCGGCACGGCGGATATTCTTCTCGATCAGCCGGGCATGACCTTCGTCATCCTCGATCATGATGATGTTGACGCTATGTTCGCTCATGCGGCCATTCCTTCGCGCGGTTCGACCTTGAGGACCTTCGGCAGCGATAGTCGAAAGGTTGCCCCTGCGCCAAGCGCCGAGATACAAGTG
>JAYTTV010000095.1:0-2182 GCA_043745075.1 Sphingomonadaceae bacterium | reverse complement strand
GAAGCGTGTCCGCTCGTCCGCCGACACGCGAACCGACGGCAGCCTATCCATCCGCATCACGTCGCCCGCCATGCTCATATTATGCATCTCGACCCGCGCGAGTGGCGACTCGACTGCGATCAGCTCGACCGGTGCAGCGCCTGCCTCGAGGGTGAAGTAGCCCGCCGCGGGACGCCCGGGCACGGCCGGCAGGCGCACCCATGCCGCGGTCACACGCGGCGCGGTCGTCGCCTCGGCAGGGACCGTCCCCATGACCATCGCCACGATCAGGAGCGCAACGGCGCCGGCACACGCCAACCAGCCGATCAACCTCGTCATTGTACGATTTCCCACAGTCCGTTTCATGCCTCTAGGACGTGCCCAGGGCTACGTCTATGCGGCGGCGCGCCCCGGTGACCGATGATCGCGCGGCTTCGCGGCTTGCAGCGATTTTGCGGCTCCCTATATCCGCCGGGCGCAGTGGGTTGGCGCCGCTTCCCGGAGGGCAGCTGATCCACGGCATTGTCGACAAACACATGATACGAAGGACTGACATGGCCAAAGTCATCGGGATCGACCTGGGTACGACCAATAGCTGCGTTGCCGTCATGGAAGGCAGCACCCCCAAGGTCATCGAAAACGCCGAAGGCGCGCGCACCACTCCGTCGCAGGTCGCCTTTACCAAGGACAAGGAACGCCTCGTTGGCCAGCCGGCCAAGCGCCAGGCGGTGACGAACCCCGAGAACACGATCTTCGCGGTCAAGCGGCTGATCGGCCGCACCTTCTCCGATCCGCTGACGCAGAAGGATGCCGCGCTCGTTCCGTACAAGATCGTCAAGGGTCCGAACGGCGACGCATGGGTCGGTGCCGGCGGCGAAGACTATTCGCCGTCGCAGATTTCCGCCTTCATCCTGCAGAAGATGAAGGAGACCGCCGAGGCGTATCTCGGCGAGACCGTAACGCAGGCGGTCATCACCGTCCCGGCATACTTCAACGACGCCCAGCGGCAGGCAACCAAAGACGCCGGCAAGATCGCGGGCCTCGAAGTCCTGCGCATCATCAACGAGCCGACCGCTGCCGCGCTGGCGTACGGCCTCGACAAGCAGGGTGCCAAGACGATCGCAGTCTACGACCTCGGCGGCGGCACCTTCGACGTGTCGGTCCTCGAGCTCGGCGACGGCGTGTTCGAGGTCAAATCGACCAGCGGCGACACTTTTCTTGGTGGTGAAGACTTCGACGCCAAGGTCGTCGAGTTCCTCGCGGAAGATTTCCGCAAGGCCGAGGGCATCGACCTGAAGAAGGACAAGCTCGCGCTCCAGCGCCTCAAGGAAGCCGCTGAGAAGGCGAAGATCGAGCTGTCGTCGTCGGCGTCGACCGAGGTCAACCTGCCGTTCATCACCGCCGATGCGACCGGGCCGAAGCACCTCGTCAAGACCGTTACCCGCACCGACCTCGAGCGCCTCGTGATCGACCTGATCGAGCGCACCCGCAAGCCGTGCCTCGACGCGATCAGCGAAGCCGGCGTCAAGACGAGCGAGATCGACGAAGTCGTCCTCGTCGGCGGCATGACCCGCATGCCGCGCGTCCGCGAGTTCGTGAAGCAGCTGTTCGGCAAGGAGCCCAACACCAGCGTCAACCCCGACGAAGTCGTCGCGATGGGTGCGGCGATCCAGGCCGGCGTGCTTCAGGGCGACGTCAAGGATGTCCTGCTGCTCGACGTCACGCCGCTGTCGCTCGGCATCGAGACGCTGGGTGGCGTGTTCACCCGGATGATCGATCGTAACACGACGATCCCGACCAAGAAGTCGCAGACCTATTCGACCGCCGACGACAATCAGTCGGCAGTGACGATCCGCGTCTTCCAGGGCGAGCGCGAGATGGCGGCGGACAACAAGCTGCTCGGCCAGTTCGACCTCGTCGGCATCCCGCCGGCGCCGCGCGGCCTGCCGCAGATCGAAGTGACCTTCGATATCGACGCCAACGGCCTCGTCAGCGTCAATGCCAGGGACAAGGGCACCGGCAAGGAGCAGCAGATCCGCATCCAGCCGTCGGGCGGCCTGTCGAAGGACGACATCGAGGGCATGGTCAAGGATGCCGAGCGCTTTGCCGAGGAAGACAAGAAGCGCCGCGCGGTCGCCGAGGCGCGGAATCAGGCCGACAGCCTGATCCACTCGACCGAGCGCCAGATGACCGAGCACGGCGA
>JAYTTV010000094.1:0-30578 GCA_043745075.1 Sphingomonadaceae bacterium | reverse complement strand
TGACCGGATTGTGGCCGAAGCCGTCGTGGTTCTCGGTCTTGGCGGCGATGCGGAAGTCGATCCCGGTCGTGATCGGGCCGCCGATCGCGACCTCCGAGTTGATCGCGTTGTAATTGCCGTAGGTCAGCCGGGCATAGCCCTCGAGCGTGTCGGTCGGCTTGGCGGTGATCAGGTTGATCGACCCGCCGACGGCGTTGCGGCCGTACAGCGCGCCCTGCGGCCCGCGCAGGACTTCGACGCGCTCGAGGTCGAACAGCGACGTCAGCTGGGCTTCGGCGCGCGCGACATAGGCGCCGTCGACGTGGAGCGCGACGCCGGTGGCGCTGCCGGTGGTCGACGTGTTCGCGCCGACGCCGCGGATAAAGATTTTCGCCTGGTTGAAGTCACTGCCGAAGTTGACCGCCGGAACGATCGTCTGGAGGTCCTGCAGGCTGTTGACCTGCGCCGACTGGATACGGTCGGCCCCGAGCGCGCTGACCGCGGCGCTGACGTCCTGCAGCGACTGGCGGCGCTTTTGCGCGGTGACGACGATGTCGCCGTCGACCGTCTCGGTCTCGGGTGCCGCTGCCGGGACGCCCGAGCTGGGGGTCGCGGGGACGGTCTGGGCATAGGCGCTGGTCGTCGCGAGCAACGCCACGGTGAAGATAATCTTTCGCATTTTTCTCTCCCTGTTACCGCCGGATCTTCGCCCGGCCGTGTTCATTCCGCTTGGACGATGACTTCGAGCAGGTGCGGACCCGCTCCCGAAAACAGCCGGCCGATCGCCGCGTCGAGGTCGCCCGCGTGCGTGACGCGCTCGGCGGGCACGCCCTGATTGGCGGCAAGCCCGGCAAAGTCGATGCCGGGCAGCTTGCTGCCGACCGCCTCGATCCCGAACAGCGCGGCGAAATGGTCGAGCGCGACATAGCCGCCGTTGTTGACGACGACGAAGCGGACATCGGCGTCATGCATCGCTGCCGACCACAGGCCCTGGATCGCGTACATCGCCGAGCCGTCGCCGACGATGCACAGCACCGGTGCGCCGGGGTTGGCCAGCGCGACGCCGACCGCGGCGGGCAGGCCGTGGCCGAGGCCGCCGCTCGCGCAGGTGTAGAACTCGTCGCCGTCGCGGATCGGGAAGTGATCGTGGAGCGGACCGCGCGTGCTCGGGGCCTCCTCGACGATGGCGATGCCGGCGGGCCGGAGCGCCGCGAGACGGGTCATGAGCAGCGCATCGGTGAGGAAGTCGGCGGGCGGGGTGGCGACCGTCCTGACCCCGACCGGCGCTGCGCTTCGCGGATCGACGCGGTCGAGCAGCAGGTCGAGCGTGAGCCGGACGTCGCCGACGATCGCGAGGCCCTCGGGCATCCGCGCCGCGACCGCCGGGTCGTCGCCGACCTGAACGAGTGTCGCCCCGACCGGCACGAACGGCCCCTTGCCCTCAACGTGATAGGTGAACGCGGGCGCGCCGAGCACGAGGACGCAGTCGGCGTCGCCAAGCTGCCCGACGATCGCCTCGCGCGACGCCGGGAGGAAGCCGCGGAACAGCGCGTGATCCTCGGGGAAGGGATTGCGTGCCGCCATCGGTGCGACCCACACGCCCACGTGTAGCCGCTCGGCGAGCGTAACCAGTGCCGCCCGCGCTTTGTTGTGCGCGACTCCGGCTCCGGCGACAATCACCGGGCGACGGCTGCCGCGCAGGATTTCAACGAGTTCGTCGACGGCCCCGGGGTCGGGACCGGTTCGCCCGCTAATCCGCGCCGGGACGTGGATGCCGCACGGGCGCTCCCAGTCGTCGATCGGGATCGAGACGAACACCGGTCCGCGCGGGGCCTGCATCGCGATGTGATAGGCGCGCGCGATCGCCAGCGGGACGTCCTCGGCACGCGCGGGCTCGACCGCCCATTTGACGAAGGGCTGCGGCATCTCGGTGGCGCGCTCGGCGAACAGGAACGGCGATAGCGGCAGCATCGACCGCGCCTGCTGGCCCGCGGTGACGACGAGCGGCGTGCCGTTGCGGAATGCTGTGAACAAATTGCCCATCGCGTGGCCGAGGCCCGCCGAGCTGTGGAGGTTGACCAGCGCGGCGCGTCCGGTCGCCTGCGCATAGCCGTCGGCCATCGCGACGACGACCGATTCCTGCAGCCCGAGGATGTAGCGGAAGCCGCCGGGCAGGTCGCGAAACATCGGCAGCTCGGTCGACCCGGGATTGCCGAAGATCGTCGTCAAGTCGAGGTCGGCGAGCAGGCGCATCACCGCGTCGCGGACGGTCGGACCCTCCGTCGGCGCCAGCGCCTCGACATGAAGTCCCTTGGCGGTCAACGCAGCCGGGCCGCCGCGATGTCGGCCCCCTCACGCAGCGCGCGCAGCTTCATCCACGTTACCGCCGGATCGATCTTGCCGTAGCCGGCGAAGGTGCCGAAGCCGCAGTCGGTGCTCGCGACGATGCGGTCGGGGCCGACGATGTCGATGAAGCGCTCGATCCGTTGCGCGATCAGCTCGGGGTGCTCGACATAGTTCGAGCAGGTGTCGATCAGCCCCGGCGCGAGGATCTTGTCGCTCGGCAGCTTGGCGTCGCGCCAGATCTTCCATTCATGCTCGTGGCGCGGGTTGGCCGCCTCGAACAGAATCGTCGACGGGCGCGCGCGGATGATGATGTCGATGATCTTCTCGAGCGCGATGTCGTGGGTGTGCGGCCCCTCGTAATTGCCCCAGCAGATGTGCATCCGCATCTTGTCGGGCGCAATATTTGCTGTGGCGGCGTTGAGCGCGTCGACGTTCGCCGCGATCGTCCGCAGGAACTCGGCCTCGTCCATGTCCTGATAGCCGGTGTGGCGCGACATCGCGAGATCGGGAAAGTCGAGCTGGACCTCGAACCCCGCCGCCGCGATCGCCTCGTATTCGGGGCGCATCGCGTCGACGAGTGCGGCCAGATAGGCGTCGTGGCTCGGGTAATATTCGTTGGCCTGGAACGCGGTGATCAGCCCCGGCGAGGCGGCGTTGAGGAACGCCCGCGTGCCGTTGCCGTGGCGGTTGAGCGCGTGACGGAAGCGGCGGATATCGTCGTCGAGCGGCTCGAGCGTCCGCAGCTTGACCGGCGCGATGCACGCCGCGCGGGTGAACTCCTGCGCGCCCATGATCGCGGCGAGCTTGGTCCGCAGTTCGGGCAGCGGGGCGAGATCGAGCGCGGGCTTGCGCGCGCTGTTGCCGCCAAAGCCTTCGAGCCGCTCGATGATGTAGGTGGAATAGCCGACTTTGCCGAGCTCGCCGTCGCTGACAATCGTCACCCCGGCCGCGACCTGCTCAGCGACTGCGGCATCGACCGCCGACTGGACCAGCGTGTCGAATTCGACCGCGTCGTACGGATCGCCCGCGTCACGCGCGAGGAGCAGGGGAGTGAGCTCCGGGCCGCGCGGGAGGCTGCCAACGTGGGTTGTGGTGATCACGTCTTCGCAACCGTGATCGCGCACTGGCCGTCGCGCCCGATGGTCGTGCCGGAAATATTTTGCGCCATCATCGTCTCCCCCGCTGTCGTCGCCTGTGACCGCTTTTGCGAGCGGGTTTCACATGGACGAACATTTCGCATGCCCGATGATAGCTTTTCGGTCCGCATCGGGCAAGCGCGACGCGAGGGTTCGACGAGGTCGGTGTCGTAGTGCGACAACGGTGACCGGTCCATCGACGCGGTCAGATGCCGAGCAGCATCCTCGCGTTGCGCGATTCGATGCCGGCGAGTTGCGTCGCAGAAAGCGCGAGCTTCTTCAAGGCGCCGCGCGAATTCGCCAGTCCGCCCCACGGGAAATCGGTGCCGTAGAGGATGTGCTCGGCGGGGAGCGACGCGGTCAGCGCCGCCATCGCGCCCGGCGTGGTGACGCTCGCGGTGTCGACGTAGATACGAGCGAGGGCAGCCATCGCGCCGCCGGGCACCTTCGCCAGCAGGTCGCGGCGGACATAGCCCATTGCCGCGACGCGCTCGGCGACCATCGGCAGGATGCCGCCGCCGTGCGAGAAGATGAAGCGGATATTCGGGTGGGCGCTGAGTGTGCCCGACCACAACAGGCTGGCGATCGTCCGCCCGGTGTCGACGGGGAATTCGATTAGCGGCGTCGCCATCTCGGGCACGAGGCCGGCGCAGCACGGCGCGTCGGTCGGGTGGACATAGACGATCGCACCGCGCCGGCCGAGCCACGCGAACAGCGGCGCGAAATGCGGGTCGCCGAGGTAACGCCCGCCGTAATTCGACAACAGGCCGACGCCGCGCGCTCCCGGCAGCGCCAGCGCGCGTTCGGCCTCGCGGATCGCGCCATCGACGTCGGGCATCGGCAGCGCGGCGAAGAAGTCGAACCGGCCCTTGTGGCTCGTACCGAGGGCGGCGGCATAGTCGTTGCAGTCGCGCGCGACGGTGCGCGCCTGTGCGTCGTCGCCGAAATGAACCCCCGGTGCCGAGACCGACAGGACGACGCGCTCGACCCGCGCCGCGTCCATCGCCGCGATCGAAGCCTCGGGTGTCCACGCGAGAACCGCGTCGACCCCGGTGGCGAAGCGGTCGAGCCATGGCTTGGCGAGCGGCTTGTAGAATGGCGGCAGGAAATGGTGGTGGACGTCGATCGCCGAGGTGGCGAACGTCGGTGCGGGCTGTGCCTTCTGCGTGCCACCGAGCGTCATCGCGGCGCCGCCGATCATCACGGCGCGACGGCTAATCGGCATCGATCGGTTCATAAGCTGTTGATCCCCATGCAGGTCGGTGCTGGCGATTTCGTCCGTCCGCCGAGCGACGCGCGGCTAAGCGACGCCGGCGCGCCGATGTCAAGGCGTGTAGTCAAGGCGTGCGATCGGCCATCGCGCGCAGCTTGGCGCGGAGCCAGGTGAGGCCTTCGTCGCGCTCGCGGGCCGAGTGATATTGCATCACCTCGTGCATCAGCGGCACCTCGAACGGGGCCGGTACGACCCTGAGCGCCAGTCCCGGCGCCATCAGCCGCGCGAGCCGGCCGTGCATCATTGCGAGCCGCATCGTCTTCGGCAGGAGCGACGGCACCTGGATGAACGACGGCGCGACGACCTCGATACGGCGGATGATCCCCTGCTGCGTCATGATGTTTTCGATGAAGGTGTTGCCCCGGACGATCTGCACCGCGACGTGACCGGCGCTGGCGAACTGTTCGAGCGTGAGTTCGCCCGCGAGCAGCGGATTTTCCTCCCAGCCGACGACGACATGGGTTTCCTCGAGCAGCGGCTCGGTCGGATGCTGGGGATCGACGAACTCATGCGGGGTCAGCGCAAGATCGAACTCGCCCTTTGCCAGCCGGTGCGACGTATCCTCTGTCGGCAGCGAGATGTCCAAGCGGATCGAAGGGGCTTCGTCGACGAGGTCGCGGCACAGCGGCACGATCAGGACCGTCGTGATGTAATCCGACGCCGCGATGCGAAACGAACGGTCGGAGGTCGCCGGATCGAAGCGCGTGCCCGATGAGATCAGGCTCCGCAGCATGACGATCGCGCGACCGATCTCGGGGGCGAGGGCCAGTGCGCGCGGCGTCGGCACCATCGTCTTGCTGTGCATCACTAGAATGTCGTCCTGGAACGCGTCGCGCAGGCGTTTGAGCGACGCACTCATCGCCGATTGAGTGACGTTGAGCCGCCGCGCCGCCGCCGTGACGTTGCGCTCCTCCATCAGGATATTGAAGGCGACGAGCAAATTCAGGTCGAAGCGATCGAGGCGCATCATCAATCCTATTTGTGATCAACGATAAAAACTAAAAACTCGACGAATACGCAAGCCTCTGCGACCTGACCGCCGGGCCCGGAAGAGGCCAGACGAATTTTGGGGAGAATATCATGCGGCGTCTCTTGCTGGCTGGAACCGCGCTCTCGCTGACGATCGCCTGCCCGGTACTGGCGCAGGTCGCCGAAGCTTCGGCTCCGACACCCTCACCCGCAACACCCGCTGCAGCGGCCCCATCGGCGCCGGGCGATGTCGTCAGCCAGGGCCTCACCGATATCGTCATCACTGCGCAGCGCCGGGTCGAATCCTCGCAGCGCGCCGGTGTCGCGATCGACGTCGTGTCGGGCAGCCAGGTTCTCGCGCAGGGGATCACCCAGCCGTCCGACCTCAACCGCATCGTCCCCTCGCTCCAGGTCCAGGACGCGGGCGGCGCCAACAAGACGTTCTTCCTGCGCGGCGTCGGCAACTTCACCGTCAACGGCTATTCGGACCCGGCGATCGCGGTCAACTACGACGGGGTCTACCTCGGCCGCCCGACGTCGACCTCGGGACTGTTCTATGATCTCGAACGCCTCGAAGTGCTCAAGGGGCCGCAGGGAACGCTGTACGGGCGCAACGCCACCGCCGGCGCGATCAACATCCTCCCGGCGCGGCCCAAGCTCGGCGAAGTCTCGGGCTTCGTCGATGCGAGTTATGGCAATTACAACGCGGTCAACGTCCAGGGCGCGATCAACTTGCCGATCGGCAGCATCGCCGCCGTCCGCGTGTCGGGCAACGTCGTCTCGCACGACGGCTATCTGACCGACGGCACGTCCGACGAGAAGACGCAGGCGGGGCGCGTCCAGCTCCTCGTCGAGCCGTCGGCCGATCTCAAGCTCCGGCTCGCCGCGGATTATTCGCACAGCGGCGGCAAGGGGGTCGGCTCGTCGTACGACGGTGCCTATGCGCTCAATTTCCAGACGGGGGCGTACAACTTCGTCCCGTCGGGGCTCGGCGCGCAGGTCGGGCTGTTTGATCCCAAGGCGCAGGCGTACCGCCAAACGCTGTTCCTCGGCGTCTCGGGCCGCACCGCCGATCCGCTCGACAATAATGTCTACCTCGACAACAAATTCTACGGCGTCAACGGCGAGCTGTCTTGGGATACCGGCGCAGGGACGCTGACCGTTATCCCGGCCTATCGCAAGGCCGATCTCAACTACAACTTCGGCGCGGCGGCGTTTATCGGCCTGATCCGCGAGAAGGACGAGCAGTACAGCCTTGAAGCGCGCTTCAACGGCAAGCGCGTCGGGCCTTTTGATTACGTCGTCGGCGGCTATTATTTTGACGAGAAGGTCAACGGCAACTATACCTTCGCGCAGCAAGCGCTCAACGCGTATCAATTCTTTAATTCGAGCACCAAGAGCTGGGCGGTGTTCGGACGCGTCGTCGCCAATGTTACCGATCGCTTCCGCCTGATCGGCGGCGTCCGCTACACCGACGACCACAAGGACTTCAACGGTCGCGCCGATGTTTTCGTCGTCGTCTGCACCCAGCGCAACGCGTTCGGCGTGCCGAGCTGCCCGACGACGCCGCTGCTCCCGGTCGGCACCAATTACAATGCGCTCCAGCCGCCGTTCATCGTCCCGCCCGCGGGGCAGGCGCGGCCGATCGGTGCGACCGGCGCGATCCTAAGCCGCGTCGCGACGATCGTCGATGCGACCCTGCCGTCGAGCCAGGTGACGTGGCGCGGCGCGGCGGAGTTCGATATCGCGCCGCGGTCGCTCGGCTATGCCAGCGTCGAGCGCGGCTACCGCTCGGGCGGCTTCTCGCTCGCCGCCGGGTACGAGACGTACAAGCCCGAATTCATCACCGCCTATACGGTGGGGGTGAAGAACCGTTTCCTCGACAACAAGCTCCAGCTCAACGTCGAAGCCTTCTGGTGGGACTATACCGACCAGCAGATTGGCCGGATCGGGGTCGACGCCAACGGCAACCAGGGGCAGTTCAGCCAGAACATCGGCCAGTCAACGATCAAGGGCGTCGAGGCCAACGTCGAGGTCCTGCCGCTGCCCGACACGCTGCTGACCGGCGAGGTCCAGTATCTCGACAGCAAATACAAGAGCTTCACCTACAACCAGCCGGCGCAGGCGACGCCGCCGCTGACCGGCTGCCCGACGACGCTCAACGCCGGGGTCTACACGATCAATTGCTCGGGCTTCCCCGCGTTCAATGCGCCGAAGTGGACGCTGACCGTCGCGGCGCAGCAGACCGTCCGGGTCGGCGGGTATAAGGTCGTCGGCAGCGTCGACACCCAGTATCGCTCGAAGCGCTACGTCGAGGCCGAATTCCTCCCCGAGGAGCTCGTTCACGGCACGTGGACGACGAACCTTCAGGTCGGTTTCGGCCCCGATGGCGGGAAGTGGCAGGTGACCGGCTTCATCCGCAACCTCGAGGACGACCGGATCATCGTCAACACGCCGACCGTCAGCGTCGCCAATGCGCTGGTCGCGACGACATCGGCACCGCGGACCTTCGGGGTCCGCGTCGGCTACACCTTCTGATGGCGATGCGGGCGCGGGCGAGCGGCACAAGGATGACATCGTGAAAGACCAGTCGATCCTGATCATCGGCGGCGGGATCGGCGGGCTGACCGCCGCGATCGCGCTGCGGGCCGCCGGGCACCGCGTGACGGTGATCGAGCGCGACCCGACGTGGTCGGTCTACGGCGTCGGCATCATCCAGCAGGGCAATGTCATCCGGGCGATGACCGAGCTCGGGGTGATCGACGATTATCTCGCCGCTGGCGTCGGCTTCGACAAGGTCGCGGTCCATGCGCCCGACGGCACGCTCGTCGCGCAGGTCCCGTCGCCGCGCCTCGTCGAGCGCTATCCGGCCAATCTCGGGATCAGCCGCCGGGCGCTCCACGATGTCCTCGGGCGCCGGACCAAGGCGGCGGGTGCCGACGTCCGGCTCGGGGTCAGTGTCACCGCGATCGACGATGACGGCGCGGGTGTGAGCGTGGCCTTCGCCGATGGTGGCAGCGAGCGCTTCGACATGGTGATCGGCGCCGACGGGCTCTATTCCGAAACCCGCGAGCGGCTGTTTCCCGAAGCTCCCAAGCCCGAATTTACCGGGCAGGCGGTGTGGCGGTACAACGTGCCACGCCCCGCGGGGCTCGACGCGCTCCATGTCTATAACGGCCGGATCGGCGCCGGGCTGGTCCCGATCAGCGATGCCCTGATGTACGTCTATGTGACGACGCCCGAGCCCGGCAATCCGCGCTATCCACGCGAGGGGCTGGCCGACGCGATGCGCGCCAAGCTGGTCGGCCATGCGCCCGAAGTCCGTGCGCTCGGCGAGTCGATCGTCGACGACGACGAGGTGGTATACCGCCCGCTCGAAACGATCATGATAAGCGGCGCGTGGCACAAGGGGCGGGTCGTGCTGCTCGGCGATGCCGTCCACGCGACGACGCCGCATCTCGGGCAGGGCGCGGGCATGGCGATCGAGGATTCGCTCGTCCTCGCCGACGAGATCGGCCGCCACGACACCCCCGAAGCCGCCTTCACCGCGTACCATGACCGTCGTTTCGACCGCTGCCGCTACATCGTCGATGCATCGCTGGCGATCTGCCGCGGCCAGCTCGGCCTTGCGCCGCCGGTCGACAACGCCGTCGCCACCGCGGAAATGTTCAAGCGCACCGCGCAACCGATCTGAGGAGCGACGACGATGAGCCGAGTTACCGAAATTCGCTATGTCGGCTACGCCGTCGAAGACCTCGATGCCGAGCGTAAATTTTACGCCGATAGCTGGGGGCTCGTCGAGGTCGCGTCGACCGACGACATGGCGTGGTTCAAGACCCATGGCTCGGCCGAGCACCACGTCGTCCGGCTGCGCAAGTCGGCGGTCAACCACATCGAGGTCATCGCGCTCGCTGCCGACGACCGCGCCGATGTCGAGGCGCTCCACGACACGGTGGTCGCGGCGGGATGCAAGATCATCCATGCCCCGCGCGACCTCGACGCTCCGGGCGGCGGCTACGGCTTCCGCTTCTTTTCCCCCGACGGACTGCCGTTCGAGATTTCGAGCGACGTCGCGCGCGGTGATAGCCGCACGATGGCGCGCTGGGAGGGGATGCCGGTCAAGATCAGCCACATCGTCCTGCACTCGCCCGACAACAAGGCGATGGCGGCGTTCTTCACCGATGTCCTCGGCTTTCGTGTCTCGGACTGGCTCGGCGAATTCATGGTGTTCCTGCGTTGCAACACCGCGCATCACCGCCTCGCGGTGCTGCCCGGGCCGCCGCACCTCAATCATGTCGCGTTCGACATGCTCACCGCCGACGACATGATGCGCGGCGCGAGCCGGCTGCGGAAGATGGGCACCGACCTGCTTTGGGGTCCCGGGCGGCACACTGCGGGCAACAACACTTTCAGCTATTTCACCACGCCGAACGGCTTTGCCGTCGAATACACCTCCGAGCTTGAGGAGGTCGATTTCGACGCCCATGAGGAACGCGTCATCGCGCCGGGGCCGCACGTCATGGACCAGTGGGGCACCGGGGTCGGCGGTCCGCAGACGATGCCGAAGCCGCACGTCGATCCGCGCCTGTTCCAGCCGTCGGACGTCTGAGCCGATGTCGCTGTTCGAGTATTTCCCCAACTATATCTGGAACCTGTCGGTCGCGATCGCGCTCGAAAGCGGCGGGCGCATCGGTGAGATCATCGACATGTGCCAGCCGATCCGCGACGCGGCGGCATCCGGAGCCGATGCCGGGACGCCGCAGTTCATGGCGCGCTGGGTCGAGATGGCCGACCGGCTGACCGGGCTCGCCGACGAGGACGCCGACCTCGGACGCGGCTTCTCGGCATCGGACAAGCTCGAACGTGCCGCGCTGTACCTGTTCGTCGCCGAGCGGATGCAGGGCCACGGCTCGCCGGGTCGGACCGGTACCTATGCTCGCGCGCTGGCGACCTTCGAGCGTTCGACTCAACTCGGCACGATCAACCGCGAGCGCGTAGAGATTCCGCTCGGGGGGGGCGGTACGATGCCGGCGCTGTTCACCCGCGCTCCCGGCGATGCGCCGGGGCCGGTGGTGGTCTATTGCAACGGGCTCGATAGCTGCAAGGAGCTGCTCTACTGGTCGGGGCTGCCCGAAGCGCTCGCCCGGCGCGGTATTTCGACCTTGTGCGTCGACCAGCCCGGTTCGGGCGAGGCGCTGCGGCTTCATGGCCTGCCCGTCGATCCGCACAGCGAGAGCTGGGCATCGAAGGCGGTCGACTGGCTTGAACAGCAACCCGAGGTCGATGCCACTCGCATCGGCATGACGGGGATAAGCCTTGGCGGCCATTTCGCGCCGCGCGCCGTCGCGTACGAGCCGCGCTTCGCGTCGGGCGCGGTCTGGGGTGCCAACCACAATTGGCGTGAGGTCCAAGACAAGCGCATCCGGAAAGAAGGCGAAAACCCGATCCCGCATTACTGGAGCCACGTCTTCTGGGCGTTCGGCGCGAGCGGCATGGACGACTTCCTCGCCAAGTCCGCCGAGATGGGGCTCGACGGTCATATGGCGCGGATCACGGTGCCGTTCCTCGTCACCCACGGCGCGAAGGACCGGCAGATTTCGGTCGACTATGCGCACCAGTCGTACGACCAGCTCGTCAACAGCCGCCGCCGCGAACTCCGCATCTTCACCGAGCGCGAGGGCGGCGTCGAGCATGTCGGCGCGGACAACATGGCGTTCGGCCGCGACTATATCTCCGACTGGTTCGCCGACACGCTTGGGGGCCGAACCGAATAATGACCCCGCTGGCCGACTATGTCCGGCGTGAGACGCGGCTGAGCATCGCGATCAATGGGGTGCTCAGCCTGTTGTTCTACATCGCGTTCTTCCCGCCGATGCGCGACGTCGCGCTGGCGTGGAGCGGCGGGCTCGGCTTCGACTTCATCCCACAGTCGTTCGCGATCACGCTGATGTCGGTGCTCGTTCCTGGTTTCCTGACGCGCCGCCGCCTCGCCGCGGGATTGATCGCGCCGCTGCCGGGCCGGTCGCCGCTGCCGCGATTGTTGGTGTTGCGCGCGCTGCAGATGGCAGCGATCGCTGCCGGGCTGGGCGCGCTCATCGGGGCAGCGCTCGCTGCGGTCGCGGGTGCGGCGACGTTGCCGTGGCTCGCCGGTGCAGCAGTCAAGATCACTTATGGTGCCGCGCTCGCCGCGATCGTCACGCCGATCGGCGTCCGCGCCGCGCTGCACGGCACTTCACCGCTGATACCATCCCGCTGAACTCGACAGGAGCGCGCCATGCCGACAGCCCCGTTTCGCCGCATCGTCACTGGCCATGACGCGCAGGGCAACGCGATTATCCAGGAGGACGGCCCGCCGCCGCGCGTCCAGCGCATCGGCGGCGAGATCGGGCCGATGTTCTACGAGGTGTGGAACACCCGCGAGACGCCCGCGCGGATCGACCGCGCCTCGGGCGAGCCGGCCGAGGACGGCATCAAGCTCGCGCCGCCGCAGAACGGCACGCGCATCCGCGTCCTCGACATCCCGCCCGAAGATACGCGGATGGCGACGATGACCCCCGAGGAGGCGGCCGCGCACTTCGCCGAGGTTGGGGCGGGATCGGCGTCGTCGCATTCGGCAGGGTCGCGCCACGCGATGATGCACCGGACGCAGACGGTCGACTACGGCATCGTCCTCGACGGCGAACTCGTGCTGATCGTCGACGACGGCGAGACGGTGGTCCGCGCCGGCGACATCGTCGTCCAGCGCGGCACCAACCACGGCTGGGCCAACCGCTCGGGGCGCAACTGCCGGATCGCCTTCATCCTGATCGACGGCGCGTACACCGACGGCCTCGCCTGAGCGGTCAAAAGGAGTCGAGCGTGAGACTGGTTACACGAAGCAACGGCACGCCCGACGGTCAACTTGGGGTCGTCAACGGCGACGGCACGCGGGCGCTGTTCGACGCGCCATGGCCGAACCTGCTCGCGGCGATCGGTGACTGGGCGCGCGCTGAACCCGAATTGCGCGCGATGGCCGACCGCGTCGAGGCCGAGGGCACGCCGTTCGCATCCGACACGCTGCGAGCGCCGCTGCCGCGCTCGTGGCAATGGCTCGACGGCTCGGCGTTCTCGACCCACGGCAAGCTGATGGAAGTCGCCTTCGGCACCGCGCCGATCGTCACCGACAAGCCGTTGATGTATCAGGGCATGTCCGACCGCTTCTACGGCCCTACCGAGTCGGTGCCGTTCGTCGACGAGGCGGGTGGGATCGATTTCGAGGGCGAGTTCGGCGTCGTCGTCGACGCAGTGCCGATGGGCACGTCCGCCGCCGACGCGATGGCGCTCATCAAGCTGATCGTCCAGATCAACGACTGGTCGCTCCGCGCGCTCGCGGTGCCCGAGATGCGGACCGGTTTCGGCTGGGTCCAGGCGAAGCCGGCGTGCTCGATGGCGCCGTACGCGGTGACGCCCGACGAACTCGGCGAGTATTGGCGCGACGGGCGCGTCGGGCTCGACCTGACGATCGCGTGGAACGGCAAACCCTTCGGCAGGGCCAATGGCCGCGAGATGGATTATGGCTTCCACGACCTCGTCGCGCACGCGGCGGGGACGCGCGACCTCGTCGCGGGCACGATCATCGGCTCGGGCACCGTCGCCAACCAAGGCTATGCCGAGGTCGGGTCGAGCTGCATCTCCGAACGCCGCGCGATCGAGATGATCGCCGACGGGAAGCCGGCGACCGGCTTCATGAAGTTCGGCGACCGAGTGCGGCTCGAGGCGCGGCTACCCGACGCCTCGACCCCGTTCGGTGCGATCGACCAGATCGTGGTCCAGCGAGCGGGCTGATCTAGCGCCCGCTCACCATTCGACTCCGATCTTGCCGAAGTGGCTGCCGCTCATCTCGTGACGGAAGGCGTCGGCGAGCTGTTCAAGCGGGAAGCGGCGGTCGATCACCGGCTTGATGCCGCTGGCGTCGAGCGCGCGGACGAAGTCCTGCTGCTGGCGGCGGCTGCCGACGATCAGCCCCTGCAGCCGCGCCTGCTTGCCCATCAGCGCGGCGGTCGGTACCTCGCCGCTGATCCCGGTCAGCACGCCGATCAGCGAGATATGCCCGCCGACGCGGACGGCATCGATCGACTGCGCCAGCGTCCCCGGGCCGCCGACCTCGACGACATGGTCGACGCCGCGCCCGCCGGTCCAGTTGCGGACGACCGACCCCCAATTTTCCTGCTCGCGGTAGTTGACGGTGAAGTCCGCCCCCATCGACCGCGCGCGCTCGAGCTTCTCGCCCGACGACGAGCTGATCGCGACGGTCGCGCCCATCGCCTTGGCGATCTGCAACGCCCAAATCGACACGCCGCCGGTGCCGAGCAGCAGCACGCTGTCGCCCGCCTTGAGCCCGCCGTCGCCGACAAGCGCGCGCCATGCGGTCAGCCCTGCCGTAGTGATCGCCGCCGCCTCGACCGCGTCATATCCCTTCGGCGCGTGCGTGAATTCGGTCGCGGGGAGGACGACCGCGTCGCGCGCGAAACCGTCGATGCCGTCGCCGGGGGTCCGGCTGAAATCGCCGATGGTGGGGGTGCCATCGAGCCAGTCGGGGAAGAAGCACGACACGACCATGTCGCCGACCGCGAATTCGGTGACGCCTTCGCCGACCGCCTCGACCGTCCCCGCCCCGTCGGCGAGCGGAATGCGGCCTGCGGCGGCGCCCATACGCCCGGTCGCGACGCCGAGGTCGTGGAAGTTCAAGGTGCTGCCGTGGAGCGCGACGCGGATCTCGCCGGGCCCCGGCTGGCCGGGATCGGGCCGGTCGACGAGGGTCAGCCGCTTGAGCGAGACGGGGGCCTGCAATTCGATCGCGCGCATCGGAAATCCTTCAAGGTCGGAAACGGAGCATCCCTGTTCACCATAAGGCAAACAGGGATGATCCTTGCATCATCACATACGGAAAATGGCTCGCGCCGATTCCGGGTCTACGGCCGCAACACGACCTTGATGACACCGTCCTTCTTGTCGCGGAACTTCTTGTACATCTCGGGCGCGTCTTCGAGGCTCGCCGGGTGGGTGACGACGAAGCTCGGGTCGATGTCACCCGTGACGATCCGCGCGAGCAGCGGCGCGGTGTAGCGCTGGACGTGGGTCTGGCCGGTCTTGATCGTCAGCCCGTTGTTCATCATCGCGCCGATCGGGATCTTGTCGCCCATGCCGACATAGACGCCGGGGATCGAGACGGTGCCGCCCATCCGGCAGCTCATGATCGCCTCGCGCAGCACGTGGACGCGGTCGGTCGCGAGCATCGTCGCCGCCTTGACCCGGTCGAGGACCGCGTCGACCGAGCCGTGGCCCGACGCTTCGCAGCCGACCGCGTCGATGCAGCTGTCGGGGCCGCGGCCCTTGGTGCGGAACTGGAGCTCGTCGTAGACACTGTCGACTTCGCTGAAGTTGATCGTCTCGGCACCGCCCGCCTCGGCCATCGCCAGCCGCTCGGGCAGCTCGTCGATCGCGATGACGCGTCCGGCCCCGAGCATCAGCGCCGAGCGGATCGCGAACTGGCCGACCGGGCCGCAGCCCCAGATCGCGACGGTGCCGCCGGGTTCGATCTGGGCATTCTCGGCGGCCATGTAGCCGGTCGGGAAGATGTCCGACAGGAACAGCAGCGCCTGCTCGTCGGTGACGTTGTCGGGCACCTTGATCGGCCCGATGTCGGCCATCGGCACGCGGAGATATTCGGCCTGGCCGCCGCAATAGCCGCCGAGCATGTGGCTGAAGCCGAACAGGCCGGCGGGCGAATGGCCCATCGCCTTGATCGCGATGTCGGCATTGGGGTTGGTCCGCTCGCACGCCGAGAACAGGTCCTTGCGGCAGAAGAAGCAGTCGCCGCAGCTGATTGTGAACGGCACGACGACGCGTTCGCCGATCTTGAGGTTGGTCACTTCGGAACCGAGCGCGACGACGACGCCCATGTTCTCGTGGCCGAGGATGTCGCCCGATTCCATCGTCGGTTGGTAGCCGTCGAGGAGGTGGAGGTCCGAGCCGCAGATCGCGCACGCGGTGATCTTGATGATCGCGTCGCGCGGGTGCTTGATTTCGGGATCGGCGACGGTGTCGACGCGGACGTCGCCCTTACCGTGCCACCATAATGCGCGCATTCGATGTCGCCGATTTGCCAGATGCCCTGCGGTGGTCGCGAGGCAGGTTCGAGGCGGCTAACGGAGGATGACGGATTTCGGCCCCGCGATTCGGCCACCAACTTTCGGGTGCGACAATTCGGGTCACGCGGGCTCGGCGCGCGGCTCAGGCGTCGAGGGAGAGGCGGGTCTTGACCGACGCACGTACCGTATCGAGCAGGCGTTGCGCCTTGGCGTCGTCGGGTTCGACCCGCGCCATCGCGATCGCACCGACCATCTCGGCGATCGCCGCCGTCGCGGTAATCTCGACATCCGCCGCCCCCATGCGGGCGAGCAGTCCCGCGACGCCGCCGGTCAGCCGGTCGAGCGCGAGGCGGAAGCGCGCGCGGGCCGCCTCGGGCAGATGCGGCACCTGCCCGGCGAGGACCGGCACCGGACACGCGGCGTCGATGGCGTTACGATGGCGCATCGAGACATAGCGGTCGACGAAGCGGGTCAACGCGACGCGCGGGTCGGTGTCGTCGAGATTGGCGAAGAACGCGGCATAGCGGTCCTCGAACATAAATTCGATCGCCTGGGTGACGAGGTCGTCCTTGGACGCGAAGTGCGCGTAGAAGCCGCCGTGCGTCAGCCCCGCGCGCGCCATCACCTGCGCGACGCCGAGCCGGTCGACGCCGTCGCTGCGGATCGCCGCCGCCGCTTCCTGGAGGACCCGGCGGCGCGTCTGCGCCTTGTGTTCGCCCGAATAGCGCACCGCCCCTACATCGGTCCAGTCGCGGCCGATGCCAAGACCGGTGCGTCGCTGCGCCAGCCGCCGCCGAGCGCGCGATACGCGGCGACCGCGGCGCGCGCCTCGTCGCCGGTGACCGTCGCCAGCCGGTCGGCGGCGGTAAGCAATTCACGGTCGGCGTCGGTCACGTCGATCAGCCCCACGACGCCGGCGCGATAGGCGTCCTGCGCCTGCCCGCGCGCCGCGGTCAGCCCCGCGACCTGCTGTTCGAGCGCAGCACGTTCGACATGCAACTCGGCGAGGCGGGAGAGAGCGGTCTCGACATCCTCGGCGGCGTGGAGGACCGAGCCGCGCCATGCCGCGAGCGCTTCGGCCTCGCGCCCGCGCGCCTGCGCCACCTCGGCGTCGACGCGGCCGAAGTCGAACAGCCGCCAGCGAATGCCGGCCCCACCCGACGCCTCGACCGCGTTGCCGGTGAACAACGCGCCGGTGCCGAGGCTGGCGACGCCGAGCAGCCCCGACAGCGCGACATGCGGGTAGTATTCGGCGATCGCGGCGCCGATCCGCGCATTGCTCGCGGCAAGCTGGCGTTCGGCCGCGACGACGTCGGGGCGTCGGCGGAGTAGGTCGGCGGGGGCGGCGCTCCCGGCCGGGACCGGTGCGGCGGGAATCGCGGCGGCGGCGATCAGCACGTCGCGATCATGCCCCGGCTGCTCGCCGGTGAGGACGTCGATGCGGTTCATCTGCGCGGCGATCCCCGCACGCAGCGGCGCGGCGCTGGCGCGAACCCCGGCAAGCGCGGCGCGGGCGCGGTTGAACTCGCGCTCTGCGGCGACGCCTTGGTCGAAGCGCTGGTGGACAAGGTCGACGAGCAGCGTCTCGTTGCGCGTCTGGCGCTCGGCGACCCCGAGCCGCGCCTGCAGCGCGCGCAAGGTCAGATACGCATCGGCGGTCTCGGCGGCGACGGCGACGCGGACCGCGCCGGTGCTCGCGACGGCGGCGGCGAGGTCAGCCCGCGCCGCCTCGCGCCCGCGCCGCGCGCTACCGAAGATATCGATCTCCCACGACGCCCGTGCGCCAACGTCATACTCGGTATAGCTGCGCGCGACGCCGAGCGCGGTCGTGACCTTGCCGACCGGGGTTTCGAGCGACTGGCTCTCGGTGGTAACGCCGCCGACCGCGTCGAAGCGCGGCAGCAGCGCCGCCCCCGCCGCCCGGGACAGTGCGCGCGACTGGTCGATCCGCGCCCGCGCCTGCGCGAGATCGGTATTGCCAGCGACCGCCTGATCGATCAGCCGGACGAGGAGCGGGTCGCCGAAGCCGCGCCACCAGTCGGCATCGGCCGCCGCCGTGTCGATCTGCGGCGCCGCGATAAACGCGGGGGTCAGCGCAAGTCGCGGCGGCGCATAATTCGGGCCGACCGCGCAGCCGGCAAGCGCAGTCGCGGCGAGAAGGAAGATCGGGTGCATCGGGCGGCTCCTAATGGGCATCGGCGGGGGAGACCGGCGCGGCGTTCTTCGGCACCTTGCAGAACGGCACCATCACCAGCGCCGCAACGAAGATCCACGCCATGACGCGGAAGACATCGTCGAACGCCGTCGTCAGTGCTTCGCGCCCGACGATCCGTGCAAAGCTCGCCTGTGCCATCGCCATCGCGCGGACGGGATCGGGGGTCACCGCCGACAGCTGTTGCGCCAGCGACGCGATCGCCTCCTGCGCGCCGCGGCCATTCGCGGCGAGCGCCTCGCCAAAGCGCAAAGCCTGCGTCCGCGTGTTGTCGCCGAGCCAGGTGTTGACGGTGGCGATGCCGATCGCCCCGCCAAGGTTGCGCATCAGGTTGAACAGCCCCGACGCCGACCGCAGCTCGGGCCCCTGGAACGCCGACAGCGCCATGTTTACACTCGGCACGATGCACAGCATGATGAACAGCCCGCGGACGAGCTGCGGCACGAGCAACTGGTCGAAGCCCCAGTCCGAGCCGAGCTGCGAAGTCAGCCACATGCTCGCCGCGAACCCTGTCAGGCCGATGGCGATGACGATGCGGCGGTCGATATGGTTCGATGCCCACGCCGCGAAGATCGTGCTGACGAGCTGCCCGCCGCCGACGACGAATACCGTCGTGCCGATCTGCAGGCTGTTGAAATCGCGCACCCGGCCAAGGAACACCGGGACGAGGTAGGTCGACGAATAGATGCCGAAGCCGATGACGAGGTTGAACACGCAGGCGAAGGCGAAGGTCGGGTTGCGGAACGGCGAAATCCGCACGATCGGGTTCTTCGAGAAGATCGAGCGCTCGACGAACAGGCAGAAGCCGACGAACGAGAACCACGCCGCCAGCAGGATCACCGGGTCGCCGAACCAGTCCTTCCGCGGCCCTTCCTCGAGGACATATTCGAGCCCGGCGAGCGCGACCGCCATTGCGATCAGGTGCGACCAGTCGATTCGGGCGAACATCGTCGTATCGCCGCGGTCGATGCGGACGACCATGATCGTCGCGACGGTCACCGCGATGCCGGGCACGACGTTGATGAAGAAGATCCAGCGCCAGCCGATCGTCGCGGTGATGATGCCGCCGACCGTCGGCCCGAGCGTCGGCGCGAGGACCGACACCATGCCGAGGATCGCCGGGATCAGTGCGCGCTGCTTGCCCTCGAAAATGGTGAAGCCGACGGCGAACACGCTCGGCACCATTGCCCCGCCGACGAAGCCCTGAAGCGCACGGAAGGCGATCATCGACTCGATGTTCCACGCGAAGCCGCAGGCGATGCTCGATAGCGTGAACAGCCCGGCGGAGGTGGCGAACAGCCAGCGCGTCGACATCGCCTGCGCGAGGAACGCCGAGAACGGGATCATCACCAGTTCGGCCATCAGGTACGCGGTCTGGACCCAGCTAACCTCGTCGGGCCCCGCAGACAGCCCCGCCTGGATGTCGTTGAGCGACGCCGCAACGATCTGGATGTCGAGCAGCGCCATGAACTGCCCGAACGCGAGGATGCCGAAGATGACGTACTTGCGCGACAGCGGCAGCGCCGACGGGTTCGGGAAGGGTCGCGCGGCGGAGTCGATCGCGGTCATTTGAGGCGAAACCCCTGCTGGATGATGCCGTCGAGGATGATGGCTTGTAGGATGATGAGCATCATATTATGCTCATCATGTAAACGACGCAAGGCTTCAGGTGATGGACGCGATGACGACAGGCGGCACGATCGCGGTTCCGGCACGACGGCGGCTGCGGCCGTCGGGGCGGACGCTGCTCGCTTCCGGCGTCGCCATCGCGGTGGCGGCGGGCGGGGCGCTATGGATCATCTCGGCACCGACGAGCCAGTCGACCGACGACGCCTATGTCGCGGCCGATGCGACCTCGGTCGCACCGAAGGTCCGCGGGCTCGTCGCCGACGTCTTCGTACGCGACAACCAGGCGGTGCGCGCTGGCCAGCCGATCGTCCGCATCGACCCGGAGGAGTTCACCGCGCGCGAGGCGCAGGCACTCGCCGCGATCGCCGATGCCGAGGCGGGGCTTGCCTCGGCGCGCGCCGCACTCGTCAGCCTCGACGCCGAACAGCGCCTCGCCGCCGCCAACGTCGTCGCCGCACGCACCGCGATCCGCTCGGCAGACGCCCAGTCGAGCCGGGCGGGAGCCGACCGCCGCCGCTTCGACGCGCTCGTCGCCAGCGGCGCGGTCGCCCGGCGCGACGCCGACACCTATGCCGCGTCCGCCGTCACCGCCGAGCAGGACGCCGCGCGCGCCCGCGCTTTGCTGTCGGTATCGGACGAGAGCGCCGGGGTCACACGGGCGAAACGCGCCGGGCTGGTCGCGGCGCAGATGACCGCGCAGGCACGGCTCGGCGCAGCGCGCGCGGCGTTCGACCTCGCCGCGCAGGACCTCCGCCACACGACGATCCTCGCGCCCGTCGACGGTACCGTCGGCAACCGCCAGGTCCGCGTCGGCGACTATGTCCAGCCCGGCACCCGGCTGCTGACGCTGGTGCCGATGAACGCGCTCTACGTCACCGCCAACTTCAAGGAGACCCAGACCGCGCGAATGCACCCCGGGCAGGTCGCGACGATCGCCGCCGACGCGCTCCCCGGCAGCGAACTCCGCGGAAGAGTCGAGAGCATCGCTCCGGGATCGGGGTCGAGCTTCGCGCTGCTGCCGTTCGAGCCCGGCACCGGCAACTTCACCAAGATCGTCCAGCGCGTCGGCGTGCGCATCCGCTTCGACCCTGGGCAGGCGGGGGTCGGCCGCCTCCGCCCGGGGCTATCGGTGACGGCGCGGGTGCGGTTGGACGACGCGAAATGAGGGAGTCGTAACGGCGGAAGTCTTGCCGTTATTGGCGGTATCTCCGCATCGCACACAAAAGGCCGTCATCTCTGCGGAGGCGGGGATGACGGCGAAAAGAGGCGAGAGGTCGACACTTCAGGCCAACTCGGCAAGCCCGCCCTACAGCGGAATATTGTCGTGCTTCTTCCACGGGTTCTCTAGCTTCTTGGTCTTCAGCTTGCGCAGCCCCAGCGCGATCCGGCGCCGCGTCGAATGCGGCATGATGACCTCATCGATGAAACCCATGCTCGCGGCGACGAAGGGGTTGGCGAAGCGGGCTTCGTACTCGGCCGTGCGCTCGGCGATCTCGTCCTTCGACTTGCCCCGGAAGATGATCTCGACCGCGCCCTTGGCTCCCATGACGGCGATCTCGGCAGTCGGCCACGCGTAGTTGAGGTCGCCGCGGAGGTGCTTCGACGCCATCACGTCGTACGCCCCGCCATACGCCTTGCGGGTGATGACGGTGATCTTGGGGACGGTCGCTTCGGCATAGGCGAACAGCAATTTGGCGCCGTTCTTGATGATGCCGTTATGCTCCTGCGCGACGCCGGGAAGGAAGCCCGGAACGTCGACGAAGGTGACCAGCGGGATGTTGAAGGCGTCGCAGAAGCGGACGAAGCGCCCGGCCTTTTTCGACGCGGCGATATCGAGGCAGCCCGCCAGCACGGTCGGCTGGTTGGCGACGATGCCGACGGTCGACCCTTCGATCCGGGCGAGGCCGATGATGATGTTGGCGGCGTGCGCGGGTTGGAGCTCGAAGAACTCGCCCTCGTCGGCGACCTTCCGGATCAGCTCGTGCATGTCGTACGGCTGCGCCGCAGACGCCGGGACGAGCGTATCGAGGCTCGGCTCGAGCCGGTCGGGGTCGTCGGCCGACGGGCGATAGGGGACGCCGACGCGATTATCAAGCGGCAGGAAGTCGAAGAAGGTCCGGGTGCGCAGCAGAGCCTCGACGTCGTCCTCGCAGGCAAGGTCGGCGACCCCGGAGCGCGTCGTGTGCGTCACCGCGCCGCCGAGTTCCTCCTGCGTCACGACCTCGTTGGTCACCGTCTTGACCACGTCCGGCCCGGTGACGAACATGTAGCTCGAGTCCTTCACCATGAAGATGAAGTCGGTCATCGCCGGGGAATAGACCGCGCCGCCCGCGCACGGACCCATGATCAGGCTGATCTGCGGGATGACGCCCGACGCCAGCACGTTGCGCTGAAACACCTCGGCATAGCCGCCGAGACTGGCGACGCCCTCCTGGATGCGTGCGCCGCCACTGTCGTTGAGGCCGATCACCGGCGCGCCGACCTTCATCGCCATGTCCATGATCTTGCAGATCTTCTGGGCGTGGCGTTCGGATAGCGAGCCGCCGAAGACGGTGAAGTCCTGGCTGAAGACGAACACCAGCCGCCCGCTGATCGTCCCCGATCCGGTGACGACGCCGTCGCCGGGGATCTTCTGTTTTTCCATGCCGAAGTCGGTCGAGTTGTGCTCGACGTACATGTCGAGCTCCTCGAAACTGCCGGGGTCGAGCAGGATATCGAGCCGCTCGCGCGCGGTCAGGCGCCCCTTGGCGTGCTGCGCCGCGACCCGCGCCGGACCACCGCCCGCGCGCGCCGCGTCGCGCCGCCGTTCGAGTTCGACCAGGGCTTTCAGCATGTTGCTCCCTCGTGCACGGTCACCGGCGCTTCGATCAGGTCGAGAAACTCGACCGCAGTGTCGACCGCCGCGCGCCGCGCCGCAAGGCTCGCGGCGGCGAGCGGGTCGATGCCCCATTTTTCGGCCTGCCACAGCTCGTCGAGCTGCCCGGTGGCAAAGGCTTCGGCGGCGGTGACGTGGCGCTCGCTGACCGCCAGCCCGATCAGTGCCGAGCCGCAGATCGTCACCACCGGGTGCAGCGCGGCGAGCCGGAACGCGTCGAGCGCGGCGAAGGCGGCACCGATCCGTGCCATCGTCGCGGGCGGCTGGAGGGTGTGGATGATCCCCGACGTGACGGTGAAGCCGACGTCGTAGCGCGCCGCCGCCCATGCCAGCAGGGGGTCCCACTCGGCCGCTTGGCGCGCGACGAGCGGCGGCGGCTGGCCGGCGCGGTAGCACAGCAACTCGGTCTCGGCGAAGCGTGCGAGGTCGGCGGCGAAGGCCGGGCGGTCTGGGACGACCCGGTCGATCGCGGCATAAGCGAAGCCCGTCAGCGGCATCTCGCGCGGGTCGAGCACGTCGCCCTGCGCCGCCCATTCGGCGGCGGCTGCGGCGGCAAGCGCGGAGGTTGGCACGACGAACCCCGCCTTCGCCGGGGTGCGGATCGGACGGCCATCGAGCGCGACGGTCCAGCCGCCGGCGATCGCCTCTGCCTCCGCGATCTTGTAGAAGCGCTTCATGCCAGCAGCGCGAGCAGCGCGGGCATGTCGGCGACGACGGCCTCGGCCCCGGCGGCGGTGAGCTCGGCGGGGGCGTGGTAGCCCCAGTCGACGCCGATCGCGCGCGCCCCGGCGGCGACCCCCATGACCATGTCGAAGCTGGTATCGCCGATCATCACCGTGTCGGCGGGGTCGGCTCCGGCCTGCGCCATCGCCAGCTCGAGCATCGCCGGATGCGGCTTCGACGGGTGGCGGTCGGCGGTCTGGAGGGTGACGAAATGGTGCGCGAGGTCGTGGTGCGCGAGGATCAGCCCGAGCCCGCGATCCGACTTGCCGGTGGCGACGCCGAGCAGCCAGCCGCGGTCGGCGAGCTCGACGAGGCCTTCGCGGACGCCCGGATACAGCGGCTCGACGACGAGCGACCCGTCGGCGCGAAGCCGGTGATACGCCGAGCGATACTCGTCGGCGAGGCGCGTCTGCAGGTCGACCTCGCCGTCGGGAAGCAGCGTCGCCATCGTCTCGAACAGGCTGAGCCCGACGACCTGGCGGATGCGATGCGGATCGGGAGCGGGGACGCCGACGCGCGCGAAGCTCTCGGTCATCGCCCGAATGATGTTGACCTGGCTGTCGACGAGCGTCCCGTCGCAGTCGAACACGGCGAGGCGGGTCACGCGGCTCAGGTCCCGCGCGAGCGCCGTTCGCCGCCGCGCTGCCGCTCGCCCTTGCGCGCCTTGCGGCGGGACTTGGCGGCGGCGGCGTCGGCCTTGGCCTTGCCTTCGGCGGTGTCGGCATAGCGCGTCTCGTCGAGCGGGACGTCGCCCAATTCCATGTCGAAGCCGAGCATGGCGAAGCTGTCGACCATGTGCGGCGGCAGGTCGGCGGCGATGTCGAGCGTGCCGCCGTCGGGGTGCTCGACGATCAGCCGTCGCGCGTGGAGGTGCATCTTGCGGCTGATCCCGCCGGTCAGGAAGGCGTCCTTGCCGCCGTACTTGGCGTCGCCGACGATCGGGTGGCCGATCGCGGTGGCGTGGACGCGGATCTGGTGGGTGCGGCCGGTGAGCGGCTGGAATTCGATCCACGCGGCCTGGTTGGCGGCATGGTCGAGGACGCGGTAGCGCGTCTTGGCGTTTTGTCCGGCCTGCGGGTCGACGTGCATTTTCTCGCCGCCGCTGCCCGGCTGCTTCGACAATGCCGCGTCGATTTCGCCGGCATCGGGCTCGGGCAGGCCGATGTTGAGCGCCCAATAGACCTTGCGTGCGGTCCGCCCCGAAAACGCCTTCGAGAAGAACGCCGCCGCGCGCGCCGTCCGCGCCAGCAGGAGTACCCCGCTAGTGTCCTTGTCGAGCCGGTGGACGAGCTTGGGGCGATTGGGAAAGCCGAAGCTCAACGCGTCGAGCAGCCCGTCGACATGCGTCGTCGTGCCGGTCCCGCCCTGCGTCGCGAGGCCCGGCGGCTTGTTGATGACGATCGCCGCCTTGTCGCGGTGGATGACGAGGCTCTGGGCGTATTCGATCTCGGCCGGGCTCAACGGGCGGCGCGGCGCCTCGCCCGGCGCGGTCGACACCGGCACCGCGTCGGGCGGCGGCATCGTGATCGTCTGCCCGGCGGCGATGCGGTCGCCGGGGTCGGCCTTCTTGCCGTCGAGCTTGAGTTGCCCGGTCCGCGCCCAGCGCGAGACGACGTTGAACGACACCTCGGCCATGTGCCGCTTGAACCAGCGGTCGAGGCGGATGTCGGCGTCGTCGGGCTCGACGATGAAATTGCGGGCTCCGGCTTCGCCGGTTGGGTTGCGCTCGCTCATGCCCGTGCCAACATCGCGCCGGCATAGAGCGCGACGATGCTCCCCGCGACCGACGACACCGCATACGCCGCCGCGAGCAGCCCGTCGCCGCGGACGATCATATTGAACGTCTCGAGGCTGAACGCCGAGAAAGTGGTGAAGCCGCCGAGGACGCCGACCCCGAGCAACAACCGCAACGGCTCGCCGCCGTCGTTCGTCCGGCTCAGCGACCCTGCGAGCAGGCCCATCGCCAGCCCGCCGATGATGTTGACCGCCCAGGTTCCGAACGGCAGCCCGGGGCCGAGGTTCTGGTACGCCCAGACGCCGACAATGTAGCGCAGGGCTGCACCGATCGCGCCACCCGACATGACGAGGACGAGCGGGGGCAAAGCGAGAAGTGCGTTCATATTGCGACTGTCTCTAGAGCGTCACGCGCTGTCACGCCACGCCGAATGTCCAACCCTCGGTGTGGCGGACCGCCTCGAGCCCGGCGGGGTGCCAGACTGCGGGGTCGGCGGCGGCGGCGCGCATCCCCGCGGCGGAGATCAGCGCGTCGCCGATATGGTCGGCGAACGTGTCGGGAAGGGCTTGCGTCGGTGCGCTGCCGAGCCGGGCGAGTGCAGCGTCGAGCGTCGCCCGGTCGCGGATCTTGCCGCGTACCCCGGCGGCGGCGGCGAACACCGCGCAATAGATTTCGGCGAGGACCGGGCCGGTCGCGGGGAGCGGATCGAACGGCCACACCGGCACCGGCGTCGCCGCGAGCAGCCGCATCGCCGACAGGCTCGCCTTGCCGCATTGCGACGCGCCGAGGAGGACAAAGCACGATGCCGGTGACCCCTTGCGCCGCTCGACGACGCGCAGCCGGGCGCGGTCGGCACGCGGCCCGTCGCCGGCGCCGGTCCAGAAATGGCGGCGGCGGTGCGCGACATAGGCGTGCGCGGCGTGGTGAGGATCGGCGGCAGCGATCGCGGCGATCTCCGCCCACAGCGCCCGCGCATCGGGCGGGGAGGGGTCGCCGGGGAAGAACGCGGCGGTGTCGGCAAAGGGCAGGGCGAACGAGGCGTCGATGCCGATCAGGACGCGCTCGTTGCGCGCGGCGAATCCGGCGATCAGGTCGAATACTTCGATGCGCGACCATGCCCGGTCGCGGGTGACGAGCGTAGGTGCAGAGGCTCCGGTATCGGCGACAGCAACCGCGATTGCCCGGTGCCGCTCACCGACTGCGCCGGTCCAGTCGATCGCGACGAAGCGGTCGAAGGTCAATCGACGATTACGAGGCGTGCGCCGTTAGCGATCTCAGCTTCTATTTTGCTCAAGTTATTCGTTACCAGCGCAGTGATCGCTGCAACGCTGCATGGGTATTCTGCCTTCATATTATGTTCGGCAGCGTAAGCGACGGCGGCCTCGAAGTCTTCGCGCGTCAAGAACGAAAACTCGGCAACGAGCGTCTCGATCGAATCGCCCCCTGCCATGTATTCGAGTGCGTCGATGACCCTGAACCGCGTTCCCGCGATGCACGGCTTGCCACCGCATACGTTTGGGTCGGAGGTGATGCGCGGGTTCATGCGCCTCGATATAGCGCAACGCTCCCGCGCCCGCCACTCACGCCCGCTCGTACGTTCCGATCAGCACACCCTTGGCCACCGTGTGCTCTGCCAGCGCATCCTCGACCGCGCTGCGCCCCGGGTGCTCGCCGAGGTCGGGGACGGTGTCGAGCGCGAACATCTGGAAGACATAGCGGTGTTCGCCGTGGCCGGTCGGCGGGTCGCATGGCAGCCAGCCGGTCTTGAGGTACGAATTGCGCCCGGTCGCGACCGTCGGCGGCTCGCTCGACACCGCGCCCTCCGCGAGCGTGCCGTCGCTGCCGGGCAGGCCGTGGACGATCATGTGGACGAGCGGAGCAGGGGTCGGCGAGTCGGCGTCCTCGACAATGACGAGCACCGCCGCCGCCCCTAGCGGGACGTCGCTCCAAGCCAATGGCGGCGACACGCCTTCACCGTCGACGGTGAAGCGCGCGGGGAGAAGGGCGTGATCGGTGAACGCCGTGCTCGTCACCGCGATCGCATGTTCGACCCGCGTCAGTCGCGCGTCGTAATAAACCGTCTTGTCGAGCCCGGGGCGGACGCCCTCGAGCAGATGGCCGATCGCGGCGGGGACTTTCTCGAGCACGGGCAAGCCTTTCAGTCGTTCGGCTCGTCAACCCCCGGGGCTGCCGCCGGTTGCGCGCGGCGAAGCGTCGCCCAGTGATCGAGGCGCTCGGCGATGCGCTTCTCGTGGCCGCGATCGGTCGGGCGGTAGAATCGTTGCGGGCGCATCTCGTCGGGCCAATAGTTCGATCCCGAAAACCCGCCTTCGGCATCGTGGTCGTAGGCATAGTCCTTGCCGTAGCCGAGGTTCTTCATCAGCTTGGTCGGCGCGTTGAGGATGTTCGCCGGCGGCACGAGCGACCCCGTTTCCTTCGCGCTCCGCGTCGCCGCCTTGTGCGCGACATACGCCGCGTTCGATTTCGGCGCGGTCGCGAGGTAGAGGCAGGCGTGGGCGATCGCCAATTCCCCCTCGGGGCTCCCCAGGAAATCGTAGCTGTCCTTCGCCGCGAGCGTCACCACCAGCGCGTTCGAATCGGCGAGCCCGATGTCCTCGCTGGCAAAGCGGACCATGCGGCGGAGCAGGTACAGCGGCTCCTCGCCCGCGGTCAGCATCCGCGCGAGATAGTAGAGCGCGGCATCGGGGTCGGACCCGCGCAGCGCCTTATGCAGCGCCGAGATCAAATTGTAGTGCCCATCGCGATCCTTGTCGTAGACCGCGACGCGGCGGTGAAGCAGGTCGCGCAACCCCTCGGGCGCGAGCGGTTCCTCGACGTGAATCGAAAACAACGTCTCGGCCTGGTTGAGCAGGAATCGCCCGTCGCCGTCGGCGCTCGCGACCAGCGCCTCGCGCGCCTCGGCGGTCAGCGGCAGGCTCCGATCCTCGACCGTCTCGGCGCGTGCGAGCAACGTGTCGAGCGCGGCAGTGTCGAGGCGGCGGACGATCAACACCTGCGCGCGGCTGAGCAATGCCGCGTTTAACTCGAAGCTCGGGTTCTCGGTCGTTGCGCCGACGAGGACGACGGTCCCGTCCTCGACATAGGGGAGGAAGCCGTCCTGCTGCGAACGATTGAAGCGGTGGATCTCGTCGACGAACAACAAGGTCTGCTGCCCGGCGCGCGCGGCGGTCTTGGCTTCGGCAAACAGTTTCTTGAGGTCGGCGACCCCGGCGAAGACCGCCGAAATCCCGACGAAGCGCATGCCCACCGCGTCCGCGAGCAGCCGTGCGATCGTCGTCTTGCCCGTCCCCGGCGGCCCCCACAGGACGAGGCTCGCGAGCTTGCCCGCCGCGACCATCCGCCCGATCGCCCCCGTCGCCCCGGTCAGATGCTCCTGCCCGACGACGTCGGCGAGGGTCCGCGGGCGCAGGCGTTCGGCGAGCGGGGTCGCTCCGGCAGAGACCGGTGCGGCGGCGGGCGGGTCGGCGGCGAACAGGTCCATCCACGGGATATAGCGGCGGAGCGCCCCGGCGGCGACTACCAGTCGAGATAATCGGCGACGGCGAGCGCGTCGCGGCGGGCCCCGCATTCGGCCCAGACATAGCCGGTCAGCGACATCCAGAGATTGTCGCCGCCGTTGGCGTAGACGTCGAGATAGACGTCGCAGCATGCCGCGAGCCCGAGGCGTTTGAGGCGGATCTGCTCGGCCTTGTAGGTGTTCATCGCGGCAGTCGCGGCGGTCAGGTACGCGTTCAAATTGGCGCGCGACACGACCGGGCGGGCGGCGCGGAGGAAGATCCCCGCAAGCTCGCCGTGGAGGACGTCGATCACCCTGTCAGGGCCGATGTTGATCCGCTGCGGCAGCTGCTTGGTGTCGCCCGCGAGCCGCTTGACCATCTCGATCAGGTCGAAGGCGTGGGTGTCGCCGCCATGTCCCGCCGCGAGTCGCGCCCAGGCGATCGCCTCGAGGCCGAGGTTGCAGAAATGCGCGGCGTCGGTGTTGCGGCACGATGTCGAGCTGTTGAGCACGACCTTGGGGTCGTCCTCGTCGAAGCCCCAGTGGACCGGGTCCTTCGAGCGGAAGCCGCTGTCGACCTGATGCGTCGCAGCGACCACGAAGGCGTCGGCGGCGGCGATCTTGACCGCCGGATTGACCACCCCGACCCGGCGGCACAGCGCGTCGAGCGCGAAGACGAACATGAAGAAATGCACCGCGCGCTCGCGGGCGTGCATCAGCAGCGCATTGCCGATCGTGCCGCTGACGTTGATCCCCGACGGCGAGGCGGCGGAATGTTCGCGTGGCATCGGCTGCTCCCCCGTCCCCGGGGCTGTGCCCCGTCGCTTTGGCGGGACCCTAACCGGTCGACGTGACAGCCCCGCGTCGGACTGTGACTGTCACCAGTCAATTTGTCACGCATACGGGGCCATGATCCGCACGTTTGGCATTCCGGTATTCACCACGAAAGGTCCACGACATGGCACGCACTCTGGCCCATTTCACCATCACCGAATCGGGCGACGACTATCTCCTCCACATCGAGGACGACGCCGGCGAGACGATCGAGATGACCGCGACGTACGACCAGCTCGACCTCCTCGTCGAGGCGATCGACGCGCACCTCGACGAGGATGCCGAGGAAATGGACGAAGTCGCGGAGTAGTACGCTCTACCCCTCCCCTTCAGGGGAGCGGCGAGAGACGGTGCGCTTGCACCGGCCCGGGGGTGGGGCAGCCACAAGCGTTGAGGCGCGCGGCGACTACCCAACCCCGGGCCCTCCCCTAAAGGGGAGGGGAGCAGGCAGAAAAGAAAACGGCCGCGTCACCCTTGGGCGACGCGGCCGTTTCGTTGTCGTCGGCTGCCCGATCAATCCCCGGCGGGAGCCTCGGCAGGCGCATCCGCCATGTCGGTCGGCAGCGTGCCCGGTTCGGCGTTCGGGTCGAAGGCTTCGGTGAAGCCGGCGTTATCGCGCTCGAACATGTCGGCGGAGACGTTGACGCCCTTCGCCTGGAGTTCGGCCTCTTCGGGCGAGCGCGCGATGTTGACCGTGACCGTCACCGAGACCTCGGGGTGGAGCGAGATCTTGACCGAGTAGACGCCGAGCGCCTTGATCGGCTTGTCGAGGACGACCTGGTTGCGCGTGACGTGCGCGCCGTCGGCGGTCAGTGCTTCGGCGAGGTCGCGGGTCGCGACCGAACCGTAGAGCTGGCCGGTGTTCGACGCCTGGCGGATGAGGATGATCGACTTGCCGTCGATCGACTTCGATTCCTCCATCGCGACGTCGCGACGGCCGGCATTCTCGGCCTCGATGTGCGCGCGGTTCGCCTCGAAGCGCTTCTTGTTCGCTTCGGACGCACGGAGCGCCTTGTTGTTGGGGAGAAGGAAGTTGCGGGCGAAACCCGGCTTCACATTGACGACGTCGCCGATGTTGCCGAGCTTTTCTACGCGCTCGAGAAGGATCACATCCATGAGTATCTGATCCCTACTTCACGAGGAACGGCAGCAGGCCGATGTGGCGGGCGCGCTTGATCGCCTGCGCCAGCTCGCGCTGCTTCTTGCCGCTGACGGCGGTG
>JAYTTV010000093.1:0-2187 GCA_043745075.1 Sphingomonadaceae bacterium | reverse complement strand
GACATAAGCGCTTCTGAGAACCCCTCGGGTTGAGCGAGGGCGGGTAGCATGGGGGTCGGGCGCGCTCAAGCCGCAGGCGGTCCGGTCGCGAAGGTCACACACTGCAACGCGACGACCGGCTTTCTCAGTCCGACGCGTGGGGTCGCGAAGGTCACACACTGCAATGCGACGACCGGGTTTCTCAGTCCGACGCGTGGGTTTGCGAAGGTCACACATTGCAACGCGACGACCGGGTTTTTCGCAAACGCGACGACCGGGTTTTTCGCAAACGCGACGACCGGATTTTTCGCAAACGCGACGCGGTGAAGGTCACACTCCGCAACACGACGACCGGGTTTTTCACAAACGAGCACTGCCTGCCGGGGGCGAAGGTCACACATATCCACACGACGACCGGCTTTTCGCGCGCGATGCGTGGTGCGGTTTCGCTCGCCCGCACCCGCGTCCGTCATCCCCCGCACGCGTCCCATCACCGCCCGCGCTGCTCCACCGCGCGGCGGCGGAAGATCGCGTCGTTGGCGAGCAGCACCGCCTCGACCGCCGGGTCCATCCGTCGCTCGTGCGCCGTCGCGTCGATCCGCGCCTGCCACGCACCCCACGCATCGTCCTCCCCCCATGCGTCGCCCCCACCGCGCGGGCAGGGATAGGCAGCGGGGGCCTTGGCGTAGGTCGCGCGGGGAAGGGGCGGCATCGGGCGGGTCATCGCGTCGTCTCCTGCGTTTGCAACAGGAGAACGTCTCACGAACGCGGGGGTGTAGGACAGCGGTTTCTCAGGCACACGCAGCGCCGCCGAGTTCGGGGCGCTAACCGGCCCGCGCGACGACCAGCGTTCCCCCGGGAGTCGGCGCGATCAGGTCGGCGGCGGGGACGGTGCCGCCGAGCCAGTCGGCCCAGCGGTCGCGCGGCATCAGGACGATCTGGCGCTGGTGGTACGGCGCGACGTCGGGGCCGGGCGCACACGTCAGCATGGTGAACGCCTCGCCGGTCATGCGCCCCGCGGCGGAGCCGCCCGCAGCCGCCCCGATGTCGACTCCGGCGCGCCACAGCCCGGCAACCGCGAACAGCCCGCGCGCCGCCCCCCCGGGGTTCCACGCCGCCCCCGCATCGGGCGACAGAGTGAACAGCCACTTGTCCTTCTTCTTCGTCTTCTTTCCCTCTCCCCTCGAGGGAGAGGGAGGGGCCCGCTGCTCTTGCAGCGGGAGGGTGAGGGTGCGTGCGCCCATATCCCCGCCGCCACTATCCCCACTGCCACTATCCCCACCGCCAACATCACCGCCGTCGCCCGAGCCGAGTTCCGCCGCCGCGATCGTCCCCGGATCGGTGAACTCGTAAAACCCGTCGAGCGGGATCAGGCACCGCCCGCCCGATCCATCCGCCGCATTGACGAACCGCCGCCCCTCCGACCGGTAATTATAGACCGGCTTCCCCGCCCCCGTGGCCGCACCCTTGCCAGCGCCTTTGCCCGCCGCGTTGCCCGCTGCGTTGCCGGCTGCCGCGCCAGCCGCCGCCCAGCTCCACCGCCGCTGGACGAGCTGGTGCGCGCCGTCGTGGAGCCGGACGATCGCGGCGGGGTCGGTGATGCGGATGCTGTCGGTCGCGGCAAGGTTCGGCGCGCCATCGGGAAAGCTGAGGGGGATCTTGAGCACGCTGAACGCCTCGACGATTTCACCGAGGGAGCGGAGACGGGCGGCTTCGTTGCACATGGCGCAAGCGGCTTACGCTTTTGCCCTTGCAAAAGCGAAGCTCAAGCTGCGCCCGGCCGGCGCGGCCACCAGCCGCGTCCGACGGCGCGGCTTTGCCACGACGCGCCCCCGCATTGGCCCGCCTAGCGATACACCTCGCGCCGATGCCCGAGGTCGATCACCAGCACGACCAGCCGTGTATCCTCGATCCGGCAGATCACCCGCAAGTCGCCGACCCGGTAACGCCAGAACCCCGACAACTCGCCAGTCAGCGCCTTGCCGCGAGCGCGCGGATCGCCGGTCGCGGCATCCTCGACATAGGCGAGCAGCCGCGCCGCGGTCTGGCGATCGAGTTTCTTGAGGGCACGTTCGGCACGCGGGCCGAAATCAACCCGCCAGGCCAAGCTCGTGCTTCATGTCCTCGAGCGACTTGATCGCCGCGGGATCGAGTTCAGCCCATGCCTCGGCAGCGCGAGCATAATCCTCGAGGTCCTCGAGATAACTC
>JAYTTV010000092.1:0-2215 GCA_043745075.1 Sphingomonadaceae bacterium | reverse complement strand
GGGCAACGTCGGCGAGCGCGTTGATCCGATCGAGTTCGGCGTAGAAGCCGGCGACCTGGGGGTCGCCGCGAGCGCCACGCATCCGCCCGACGTTGACTTGGGCGAGATGCATGGCGGTCATTGCCTAGCGCCGCGTCTTGACCGCGACCGACTCGGGCAGCTCCTCGCCGAACACCCGCTGGTAATATTCCGCGACGATCGACCGCTCGGCCTCGTCGCATTTGTTGAGAAAGCTCAGCCGGAACGCGAAGCCCAAATTCTTGAAGATCGTCGCGTTCTGCGCCCAGGTGATGACCGTCCTTGGCGACATGACCGTCGAGATGTCGCCCGCCATGAACCCCTGTCGGGTCATGTCGGCAACCTTGATCATGTTGGCGATCTGCTTGTCGTCGAAGCCGGGGGCCTTGCCCGCGACGATCTTGAGTTCCGCCGCGGCCGGCAGATAGTTGAGCGCGGTGACGATCGACCAGCGGTCCATCTGGCCCTGGTTGATCTGCTGCGTGCCATGATACAGCCCGGTCGTGTCGCCCAAGCCGACGGTGTTCGCGGTGGCGAAAAGGCGGAACCACTTCGACGGGCGGATGACGCGGTTCTGGTCGAGCAGGGTCAGCTTGCCCTCGACCTCAAGGACGCGCTGGATAACGAACATGACGTCGGGGCGGCCGGCGTCATACTCGTCGAAGACGAGCGCGGTCGGAGTCTGCAGCGCCCATGGCAGCAGGCCCTCGCGGAATTCGGTGACCTGCTTGCCCTCGCGCAGCACGATCGCGTCCTTGCCGATCAGGTCGATGCGGCTGATGTGGCTGTCGAGGTTGATCCGCACGCACGGCCAGTTGAGCCGCGCCGCGACCTGTTCGATGTGGGTCGACTTGCCGGTGCCGTGAAAGCCCTGGATCATCACCCGGCGGTTGAACGCGAAGCCCGCGAGGATCGCCAGCGTCGTGTCGGGATCGAAGACATAGCCGGGGTCGAGGTCGGGGACGCGCTCGTCGGCGACCGAGAAGGCGGGGATCTTCATGTCGACATCGACGCCGAACATCTCGCGGGCGTCGACCTCCATGTCGGGGGCGTCGAGAACGGTTTCGTCGCTGAGCACGACGTCGGACGAATGCAAACTTGCCACGGGAAGGCTGCTCCTAACGGGGGCGCGTGAAGGCGGGGGCGGACTTAAGATGCGTATAGGCTTGAACCACCGCCTGCAACTTTCCCTCATGCGTCCGGTCGCCGCCATTGGCGTCGGGGTGATACTGCCGAACGAGCGACTTGTACGAGCGGCGGATATCGGCGGGGCTGGCTTCGACGCCGAGATCGAGCGATTTCAGTGCCTTCATGTCGACGTCGGACAGGACATGCCCCGACTTTGCGCGGCGTCCGGCGAAGACGTCGGGGCCGTAGCGGTCGCGCGCCATGCCGAGCGGGTCGTTGAAACGGACGGTCGGGTCGTGCGCGGCACGTTCCCACCCGGCGAGCGGCGACTGCGCCGCGGTGATCGCCTCGGGCGACATACCGTCGAAGAAATTATACCCGGCGTTGAATTCGCGGACATGGTCGAGGCACAGCCATTGCCAGCCGCCGATCTCGCCGGCGACGCGGTTCGATCGCGGCGCGCGGAATTCGGCCGGGTTCGGGCAGCCGGGGTGCGCGCACGGCGTCGGCTCGGGGCGCTCGACCCGCCCATGGAAGCGAGGGCTGCGGGGGCGTGACGTTCCAGGGGGGGGAGTGTCGGGGCCGCTTTCGGTCAATCTGCTTCATCCTGTCGGCAATCTGCGGATATAGGCGTTGTCATCAACGACAGGAGAGCGACATGGGACCACGCGCAGCAGAAATCGAACGGCGGCTGGTGGCTGGGCTTGCGCCGACCCGCGTCGAGGTGATCGACGACAGCGACGACCACCTCGGCCACGCCGGCCATTCAGGCGCGGGCGAGAGCCACTTCACCGTCCGCGTCGAGGCCGCGACCTTCGCCGGCAAGTCGCGGGTCGAGCGCCAGCGCGCGGTCTACGCCGCGCTCGGCGACCTGATGGCCCCCGACCAGGTCCACGCGCTGGTGATCGAGGCGACCGCGCCGGGCGAGGCTTGATCGGTCGGCGGCGCGGGAGGCTTGAACCCGCGCCGTCGTCGCCGCATAGCGGGCGCAGGCCGGCTTAGCTCAGATGGTAGAGCACCTGATTTGTAATCAGGGGGTCACGGGTTCGATTCCTGTAGCCGGCACCAC
>JAYTTV010000091.1:0-8639 GCA_043745075.1 Sphingomonadaceae bacterium | reverse complement strand
TGAAATAGCGCATCGGGGTCGTCGAGCATGATCTGCAGATGCTCCGCCGCAAGCGCATCGATCAGCGGGATCGCGGCGTCGAAATCGGGGACGACGATGATCGTGCCATAGGCCTCCCAGCTTTTCCGCGCGGTCGATTGTGTCGCAAGATCAAGGAGTTGCCGCTCAACCGCCGCCGCCACCGCATCGCCGAATGCGGCGGAGTCGGTGATCAGGATCGACTGCGCGACGGCATCGTGCTCGGCCTGCGCGAGAAGATCGGCGGCGACCCATTCGGGGTCCGACTTGTCGTCCGAAATCACGACAACTTCAGACGGACCGGCGACCATGTCGATCCCGACAACCCCGAAAACCTGCCGCTTCGCCTCCGCCACCCACGCATTGCCGGGGCCGACGATCTTGTCGACTTTCTCAATCGTCTCAGTGCCATAGGCCAGCGCCGCGATCGCCTGCGCGCCACCGATGCGGAAGACTTTGTCGACCCCGGCAAGCTCTGCTGCCGCCAGAACCAGCGGATTGAGCCGCCCGCCCGGGGTCGGCGTGACCATCACCACCCGCTTCACCCCAGCAACCTTCGCCGGAATCGCGTTCATCAGCACCGACGACGGGTAGCTCGCCAGCCCGCCGGGGACATAAAGCCCCGCCGCAGCCACCGCCGACCAGCGGTAACCCAATCGAATCCCTGCGGAATCAGTCGTATCGACGTTGCTGGGCCGCTGCGCCGCATGGAACGCCCGGATGCGCTCCGCGGCGAGTTCGAGCGCCGCCAGCACATCGGGGGCGATACCCGCCCGCGCAGCGGCGATCTCCTCACGCGACACCTCGATGCCGATTTCGTCAAGGTCGATCCGGTCGAACTTCGCCGTCAGCTCGCCAACGGCGACGTCGCCCCTTGCCCGGACGTCGGCAATAATCGCCGCGACGTCGGTCGCGACCCCGGCGTCGCTGTCCCGCCGGGCATCAACCAAGGCCTTAAAATCGCGCGCGAACCCGGCGGCGGAGGCATCAAGCCGCGACGGCATCGGCGACCTCCGCAGCGGCGCGGAAGCGCTCGACCCATGGCACGACCTGCGCCGCGCGGGTCTTGAACGCGGCGCGGTTGACGATCAGCCGCGACGACACCTCGGCGATCGTCTCGACTTCGACCAGTCCGTTCTCGGCGAGCGTCCGCCCGGTCGAGACGAGGTCGACGATGCGGCTGCACAAGCCGAGCATCGGTGCCAACTCCATGGCGCCGTTCAACTTTACGCACTCGGCCTGTACCCCGCGGCGGGCGAAATGGGCGCGGGTGACGTTGGGATATTTGGTCGCGACGCGGACATGGCTCCACGTCCGCGGGTCGTCGCCGGCGGCTTGCGCGGCGGGTTCGGCGACCGACAGGCGGCACTTGCCGATGCCGAGGTCGACCGGCGCGTAGATTTCGGAGAAATCGAACTCCATCAGCACGTCGTTGCCGGCGATGCCGAGCTGCGCCGCGCCAAATGCGACGAAGGTGGCGACGTCGAATGCGCGCACCCGGATCAGCGCTACACCGTTGAGATTGGTCGAGAATTTGAGCGCGCGGCTGTCCTCGTCGGTGAACGCCGCCTCGGGGATGATCCCGGCGCGCGCGAGCACCGGCAGCGCTTCCTTGAGGATGCGGCCCTTCGGCAGCGCGATGATCAGTTCGTCGGCCATGCCGCCCGATACCGGCGCGACCGTTGCGCGTCCAGCGCGGCGCTGTCACAGCAGCCGTATGTCCACCGCGATCCGCCAAGCCTTCGCCGACCAGGCCGACTGGGCGCGCCGCCTCGATGCGCCATTCACGCTGATGCTGTGCGAGACGCTCGGCGCGATCATCGACGACACCACTGAGGTCGGACGGCGCGTGCTTGGCTGGCAGGGTGAGCCGCGCGCCGATGCCCTCGTCATCCGGCTGCTCGGCGGGCTGAACGCCATGGCACGCGGCGGCGCGGATGAGGCGCTCGCGGCGTTGTACCCGCCGAATCCGATGCCCGATCCAGGGGTGCTCGCGGCCCGCCTCGGCGAGACGCTTGCCGATCCGCGGCTGTTGCCGTGGCTCGAGTCCGCTCCGCAAACCAACGAGGTGGCCCGCTCGGGAATGCTGATGCCCGGCATGATGGTCGTCGCAGCCGCGACCGGCCTGCCACTGCGCCTGTTCGAACTCGGCGCAAGCGCAGGACTTAATCTGCGGATGGATCGCTACCGCTATGATTTTGCAGGCCAGATCAGTGGTCCCGACGACGGGCCGTTGACGCTCGCCCTCGAGTGGCAGGGTCTGCCGCCGCCCTTGGCCCCGGTGACCGTCGTCGAGCGTCGCGGGGTCGATCTTGCGCCGGTCGATGTTCGCGACGCGGCGGGTCGCGCGCGGCTGCTCGCCTATGTCTGGTCCGACCAGACCGCGCGGATCGAGCGGCTGATCGCGGCGATGGCATCGTTCGCCGAGGACCCCGCTCCGCTCGACTCCGGTGACGCCGCGTCGTGGGTCGAGCAGCATCTCGCGCTGCGCCCCGGGACCGCTGCGGTCGTCTACCACAGCATTGCTTGGCAGTATTTCCCACGCACGACGCAAAAGCGGATCAGCGCTCACCTAACGAAGCTCGCTGCTGCCGCGACCGCCGACAGCCCGCTCGCGTGGCTGCGCTACGAGTTCGAGGCTGCCGACGCGCCGGGCCCGACGCTGCGGCTGACGATGTGGCCGGGCGGCGAGGACCGGCTGCTGGCGTATGGGCACCCGCATGGGGCGACGGTCGAATGGCTCGGCTGATCCTCGCGTCGGCGAGCCTGCGTCGGTTGGCGTTGCTCGCGCAGATCGGGATCGTCCCCGATGCAGTCGATGCCGCCGACCTCGACGAAACACCGGGGAAGCGCGAGCTTCCCGCTCCGCATGCGGAGCGGCTGGCGGCAGCGAAGGCGGCCGTTGTCGCCACGCGGCACCCTGGCGCGGTGATCCTCGCCGCCGACACCGTCGTTGCGGTCGGGCGGCGCATCTTGCCCAAGGCGGAGAGCGAGACCGAGGCGCGGGCGTGCCTCGGCCTGATCTCCGGACGCCGCCACCGGGTGATCACTGCGGTCACCGTCGTCGATGCCGCTGGAGCGGTACGGAGCCGCGCGGCTGCGTCGGAGGTGACCTTCAAGCGCCTGACGCCGCGCGAGATCGACGCCTACATCGACGGCGGCGAGTGGCGCGGTAAGGCGGGCGGCTACGCGATCCAGGGCAGCGCCGCCGCACTCGTTCGCGCCTTTGCCGGGTCGTGGTCGGGGGTTGTCGGGCTCCCGCTCTACGAAACGCGCGCCTTGCTCTCCGCCGCCGGGATCGCTGTAAATGTCTGACGCGCTGATCGAATTCGGCATCGGCGAGACGCGTGCGATCGTGCTCGACGCCGATGGCGGCATCGCCGAAGCCTATATCGAGCGCGACGGCGGCTGGCGCGCGGGCGACGTCAGCGAGGTCCGGTTGACGACGATCCTCGTCCCCGGCGTACGCGGCATCGTCGGCATCGGCGGTGTCGAGGCACTGCTCGAACCGCTGCCCCGCGCGGTGACCGAGGGGATGACGCTTCGGGTCGAGGTCGTGCGCGAGGCGCTTGCCGAAGCGGGGCGGATTCGGTTGGCGAAGGTGATTGCGACTCCCGCTGCGGTCGGCTCGGGGCCAGCGCTCGCCGACCGGTTGCGCGGGTGTGGGCTGGTCGTGCGCGAGGCCGGGCATGGCCCCGATCTGCTTGAGGCGGCGGGATGGAGCGAACTCGTCGAGGAGGCACTTACTGGACACCTCCTCTTCCCAGGCGGATCTCTGACGATCAGCCCGACCCCAGCGATGACGGTCATCGACGTCGACGGCGCGCTGGCCCCGGTCGACTTGGCGCTCGCCGCCGCCGATGCCGCCGCCGCCGCGATCCGGCGATTCGACCTGACCGGATCGATCGGCATCGACTTCCCGACGGTGGCCGACAAGGCAGCCCGCACCGCGATCGGCGCGCGGCTCGATGCAGCGTTGCCGCAGCCTTTCGAGCGGACCGCGGTCAACGGCTTCGGCTTCGCCCAGATCGTCCGCCCAAGATTGCGCGCGTCGTTCGTCGAGGTGCTGCGCGCTGACCGGCCCGCGACGGCGGCGCTTCGGCTCGTCCGCCAGGCCGAACGCGGTGCCGCCGGGCGATGCACTTTGGTCGCCGCCGCGCCGGTCATCGCGTGGCTCGCCGCGCGCCCCGCCCTCGTCGCCGAACTCGCGCGCCGGATCGGCGGCACCGTTGCCTTGCGGGTAGACCCCACGCCAACTACGTCGGGGCATGTTGCGCCCTGATCCCGCTCTGCACGCCTGCGTCCGTTGCGGGAAGCCGCAAGCCGCCGCCTTCACTCCGTTCTGTTCGGCGGGATGCAAGGATCGCGACCTGCTCGACTGGCTCGACGAGCGGCACGCAATTCCCGGGGAAGCGCTGGACAACGACGGCGAGCACGACTAAATCCGCCGCTCGCTTTGCGAAGCGCCCGGGTAGCTCAGGGGTAGAGCAGGGGATTGAAAATCCCCGTGTCGGTGGTTCAAATCCGCCCCCGGGCACCACGCAGTCGATCACGATTTGAACCTCCGACAAGGAGAGTTCACGGTCCGATTTTAGCAGGCAATTTCGGTGGCTTGTGCGAGGCCGGACCATCGGCAGCTTGACCTAGAGACGGTTTCCACGCTGTTGCTGACACTGTTTTGGCGCGCCTTTCTCAGGTGCCTCAAAACCCAGTCGGGAGATGCGATGCAGATGCGATGCACTTTCCGTGTCGATGGTTCAAATCATGTTGCGATGCACCACGCAGTCTGATCGCAGCGAAGCGCACGACGGCCTTATCGCGCAGGCTTAGTTTCCCACGCGTTCCTCGTAGCTTAGCCGAGGCTACCGCATCGTCGATAACGATCAGAGACGTTTTCCCGTGGTTGGGCGACGTTCAGACCGCGCGATTTCTCGGCGGCCCGTTTTGGCGGTCGGGAGATGCGATGGTCTTTTGATGCGATGCGACGCGGCCGACGCCGATGCGCGCGGCCCGTTTAGACGAACCCGAGCATTACTCGCTGTGCTGACCACTCGATCGGCAAGTTGGTTGTGCGCGCAAGGCGCTGACGATTGAGCGATGGGGGCTGCCGACCTTCGTGGATCGCCGCGACGATGTCCGGCGCGAGCATCGACAGGCGGAGGAGGAGGGTGAAGTACTCGAGCGAGTAGCCCGAGGTCCGCGCGACATCGGCGAGCGTCGTGCTGCCGGTTGCGGTGTCGATCGCCTCCCGGGCCGCGAACGCATTACCGAGCAACTTGATCAGCGCGGGGTCAGGGCTGGCTTGCAGCGCGCCATCGCTCGCGAGGATGAGCAGCCGCACCTCCTTGCCGCGACGCAGCCGAACGGTCGGAACCGAGATGCGATACGGATGAGATAAACCCATTGTGGCGTTGGCCGCCGGGTGCAGGCCATCGAGCGCGATGTGGATGTCGACTCGCTCGTCCAGAACGTCGATCCGCTCGATAACATCTCGCAGGGATGACGGATCGGGATCGACCGCACGGGCGGCAGCGTTCGCGAGTGCCAACCCGAGGTCGCTGCCATCGAGCTCAAGCCCAGCGACTGCATCATGGACGCGACTGGCGTCGGCGAGGAACGCTCGGACGCCATCGACAACCAGCGTCTCCAGGTCACGCGCCGGCATCCGCCACGCGGCATGACGATCACGCGCAGCAGCTTCGACCGAGCTCGCGTAATAATGATAGGTCCGGCTTCCCTTCGCCGCCGAGCACGTCCGCATCGGCCGGCCGAGGCCATCGAACAGCACGCCGCCGAGCAAGTTGTTGTGCCGCAGGTTGCGTGGCGAACGGCGATCGGCCTGGCGGCCCGTAAGTTGTGAGGCGACCTGCTCCCACAAGTCCGTCGTGACGATCGGTGAATGCTCGCCCGGATAATGGGCGAGCTTGTGGCGGACTTCGCCGATGTAGATCCGGTTGCCAAGCAGATGGGCGAGACTTCCCCGAGAGAAAGGCACGCCGCCGCGTGTCCCACCATGCGCGGTGTGGCCCAGCTTGGTAACGATGCCGTCGCGGTCGAGCGCGGCCAACGAAGCGACGACCGAACCAAGCGCGGCGTAGCGCTCGAAGATGCGCCGTACCGTCGCGGCTTCCACGTCGTTGATCACGAGCTTCCGGTCGCGGACATCATAGCCGAGCGGAATGGTACCGCCCATCCACATACCCTTCTTCCGTGACGCCGCAATCTTGTCGCGGATGCGCTCGCCGGTGACCTCGCGTTCGAACTGGGCGAAGCTGAGCAGGACGTTCAAGGTCAGCCGGCCCATGCTCGTCGTCGTGTTGAACGACTGAGTGACGCTGACGAAGCTCGCCCCCTGCGCGTCGAGCACCTCGACGATCTTGGCGAAGTCCGACAGCGCCCGGGTCAGGCGATCGACCTTGTAGACGACAATGACCTGGATCCGACCGGCGGCGATCTCGGCCATCAGCGCGGTCAGCCCTGGCCTATCCATGTTGCCGCCTGAGAACCCACCGTCGTCGTAGAGCTCGGGCGACATCACCCAGCCTTCGTGCTTCTGGCTGGCGATGTAAGCAGCACAGGCCTCGCGCTGGGCATCGAGGCTGTTGAACGCCTGCTCGAGGCCCTCCTCGGTGCTCTTCCGGGTGTAGATCGCGCAGCGGACCGGCTTCGCGGTCATGACGCGCTGACCCTTGCCGCCCGCCGTCCGGCCGACGCAGCAGCAGCACCGGTGGTCAGTGTCGCCGCCTTCACGCCGAAGAACCGTGGCCCCGACCAGTGTGCTCCGGTGATCGCCCGCGCCACGTGGCTGAGCGAAGTAAACCGCTTCTCGCCGAGCATGAAACCGTCATCGGTGACGAGCACCGAGTAGGTCGTTCCATTCCAGCTGCGGACCAGCCGACTCCCGGGCTTGACCTGAACCCGGGCGACCGGGTCGGCCGCGTCGCGCTCCGCCCGTTCAGCCAGACGCCGGATTGCTTTGACGGTCTTGGTCGGAACACCGCCGTGGACACGTTCCTGCATCCGGTAGGCAATGCCGCGCAGCAGAAGGTCGGGCGTGAGCGGCGGCGGTGCGTTTCGATACACCCGCCGCCACTCGCTACGAAGCTGGGCTGGCGACATCGTCATCAGCGCGGCCAGATCGTCGGAGAGGCCCGCCACCTCAGGCGACCGACGCGTCGGCGGTGGTGCCGGTGCCAGCCGCTGCGGTCACTGGCTGATCAGTCTGGCCCGCAATCGCAGCGCTAACGGACGGCGCGGGTGCGGTGACGATCCGATAGGCGAACTCGCCGCTCTTGCGCGCCTCGCGCGTAATCGATCGACCCTTCTTGCGTAGGCCCGATAGGAATGCCCTGACGCTATGCGGCTGCCAGTCGGTTGCCGCGATGAGCTCGAGCGGGGTGGCGCCCTTCGCCCGCAGCAGCAGCTTGATGACAGTGTCGGACTTGCTCGGGCCGGCCATCGCGGCAGGTGTCGTCGCGATCGGATTACCCCGGCGGCGGCTGGTCGTGGCAGAGGGAGTGAGGTCGTTGTCGGTCGTCATGATGCATCTCCGTGGGAGCCGACACTCCATCGTGCTGCGCCTCCCACGAGCCGAAGCCCCGAGGATCAGAGGGTCCGGGGCCGTCGTTGCCGGCTTCGAGGACCAGCGACTCACAACCTGACCAACGCTCTGTTCGCAAGCACAGTCCAGTCGTATCCTCAGCCGCTCGGGGTTCGTCGGTGCGTGACTGTCTGCGAGCGTCGATTAGACCACAGTGACTATTCGTTCATCCGGCGCTAGCTTATGCGAAGCCAATCTGACTGCACCCGGAGGATGGAATGGCGCTGAAGCACTACCTCGAGATCATCGACAATGGCCTCAAGCAGCTGTTCGAGCGCAAGGCAGCCGATCCGACCAAGGCTCGCCGCCCGCTACTGCGCGGCATCGACCGGACCCTCGCGCAGTTCAAGACAGGCGCCGCCGGCACGCCGACCGGCTGGTATCGGCTCAAGAACGGCGTCGTCGCGCTGACGGTCAAGGTTGCCGGTAACACGTTCGACATCAACGGAACCGCGACCAACCACCTGCCGGCTGACCGGTTTGAGGAGTTCCTCGGGCACATGCGCGCTGCAGTTGAGGCCGGCGAGTTCGACAATGAGCTGGCGAACAAGGGCCACGGCGACGCTGAAGTCGCAATCCCGAAGGCTAGGGCTTCAACGATCACGCCCGAGGCTGCAAAGCTGCGTGGCGTTAAGGCTGCTGCGACCCGCAAGGCTAATCGCGAGCAGGCCAAGCACGTTATGTGACGATGTTCCGCGGTGCGTAGGCGGCGGGTACGTGCCGCGCTTGCTGATTTACGACCCAATTATCGCTTCAACCGGGGAGGTACGGTGGCAGCTTTGCGCCCCTATCACGCCATTCGAAGCCGCCGGCGATCTGCCCGAAAGCGGTCGTTCGTTCACTTTGGCCTGCGCGACGGCTTCGCGCCCAATTTGCGGACATTCTAGGCGTTATATCGCGATCCCGATCCCGCCGTTCGCTGATTTGGTTGATTTCGCCGGGACCTGCAGAGTGGCGGGAGGGCTTGATCAGTTCCCTCGCATGATCGACGCAATGTACTCTAAGGTTAAAGAGCGCCTTG
>JAYTTV010000090.1:0-8641 GCA_043745075.1 Sphingomonadaceae bacterium | reverse complement strand
ATTCGCAGCCCTAGCAGGGCGCGCAGCAGGACCAATGCCTTTTTCGGCTGTAAGCGCAAGAGTCGGCGTGCGATCTGGCCGAGCGCGAGCAGCCAGTGCAGCGGCAGCAGCCACATCGCGCGTCGCCGGATAAAGGCGAGCCGCGACCGCAGAAGATAATACTCCGACGAGTCGCTCCGCTTGCCCTTGACCGCGCTCGATCCGATCGACCCGCCTTCCTTGTGGTAGACGACGGCGCCGTGGGCGAACGCGATCGCGAAGCGGCCGGCGTTGCGCGCGGCCCAGTCGATTTCCTCGAAATACAGGAAATAATCCTCGGTCATCGGCCCAACCGTCTCGAAGAAGCCGCGTGACACCGCCAGCGATGCACCGAGGACGAAGTCGGTCTCGCGCGCGACCTTGGCCGGATCGAACGGCTGCGACCCGGGCTGCCCCTCGCCGATCCCGCGCGACTGACCGGTGAGCAGGTTGAAGCGGCAGCCATTGAGCGCCTGGACGACGTCGGGGCGGTGGTAATAGCGGACGATCGTCCCGCACATCCCGACCTTGTGCGTCGCCTCCATCCGCGCGAACAGCGCCATCGCGGCGTCGGGCTCGACGACGGTATCGTTGTTGAGCAGCCAGACGTGCCGGATCGCGAGATCGCGAAACAGGAAGCCCAGCCCGATATTATTGCCCCCTGCAAAGCCGAGATTGCCGCCGCCATCGATCAGCGTCAACGCGGCGGCGTCGGGCGCAACAGTGGCCGCGGCGGCGGCATCGAGGCGCCGCAGAGCGATCGGCTTGGGGAAGCCCGGCCGCGACATGTCGGCGAAAGCCGGGGACACCGCCTGCGCCGAGACCGCGCCCGCCGCCCACTCCGCGATGCGCTCCGCCGAGCCGTCGCTCGATGCGTTGTCGACGACGACGATCCGGAGCGGGATGGTCGACCGAAGCAGCGTCTCGAGACACTCGATCGTGTCCGACCAGCGGTTCCAGTTGACCAGGACCACGCCGAAGCGAGGAGCGGGAGCGTCGATCATGTCGCCAACCGGCAGCTGGCGCGAACCGCCCGCTTCAGACAATCACGGACACTGATCACGCAAATTTGAACAGCGTCGGTCATGTAGTCCCATCGCTACGTCGCCGCTCCGCTCTAGTCGGGGCGATTGTGCACTGCAATAGGGCGTCGCGCGGCTAGCCCTCGAGCCGCGCGAGCGAGGCCGACATCAGCAACAGCGAGGCGACGCCGGGGTAGCGGTAGCGGAAGCGTATCCCGCTGGCGGTGTCTTCGCTCTCGAGCAGCTCGTGCGCGGTCGCCAGCCGACGAAGATCGCTCTCGATCGCCGTCGGATTGCTGCTGCCCGGTAATTCGGCGGCGACGTCGGCGGCGGCGAACCAGCCGTCGGAGTAGGTCCCGGCTTCGGCAGCCGCCACGAGCAGCGGCCATTGCGCCCGCGCCTCGTCGCGCGCGAGCAGCGTCTGGATACGGCGCGGAAGCGTCGCGTTCCAGTCGGTCAGGACGCGCTCGACCGCCAGCTTGGCGTGCGCCGGATCGATCTGCGTGCGCCGCTGGTCAAGCGCGGCGATGCCGGCACGATGGCCGAGCAGCCGGACGAGATACGGCGACCCATTGGCCATCGTCGCGATCATCTTGACCGCGGCATCGGTGAAATTGAGCCCGGCGGCTTCCTGCCCGAGGCGCAGAATCTCACCCACCTCGGTGATATCGAGCGGACGCATCGGCAGGCCAATGATGTTGCGTCGAATCGACGGCGCGAAGCCGATCAGCTCGTCGAGGTTCGACGCGACGCCGGTCACCACGAGCTGGACCCGGGCGGCCCGGTCCGACAGGTTCTTGATCAGCTCGGCGACGTCGCGACGGAAGTTCGGATCGGCGATGCGGTCATACTCGTCGAGGATCAGGATGATCCGCGTGCCGACGACGTCGGCGAACAGGTCGCTGACCTCACGCGGGCCGAACGGGCCCGCCGGCAGCAGGCTGTCGAAATTGAGCGCCTGCTCCACCGCGACAGTCGTCGGCAGCACGCTCCGGTGGAACAGCATCGGGATCTTCGCGGCAAACGCGCGGAAGATTTCGTCGAAGCGGCCGTCGGTCCCGCAGCTGCCGTAAAGCACGATGTAGCGCGCTTCCCGCGCAGTGTCGGCGAAAACGTGCGCAAGACTGGTCTTGCCGATGCCGCGCTCGCCGTAGACGACGACATGGACACGCTGCTGCTCGATCGCCGCGATCAGCTGGGCGAGCGCGTCGTGCCGGCCCGAAAACCGATCGCGCGTCGTTACCGGCTGCGAGGCGCCGAGCGTGTCGCGCAACGCGAGGCGCGCGCGCGCCAGGGTCGGCTCCTCGCCGAACCCCTCGACATCGTCGGATGCCATCGCGGAGAAGCGCGGGAGATCGGACTCGCGAACCGGCGCGGCGTCGTCGAGCCAGAGCGTATCGAGGAACGCCGGACGCTGCCGGGCAGCTGGTTCGGCGAAGGCGGCAGGTTGTGGCAGCTCCGCGTTAGGCACCGTGCCGCGCGTCCAGCGTTTGAAAAGCGTCGCCATGTCCGTCATACTCCCGCACTGGCATTCCGGATACGACCCCGCGCCACGGCGTGTCGTTGATGCAAAGACGACTGTAGCATCATCCGGTAATTCCCTCCCTTGCGCGAATTGTCCGGTCGAGTGCAAGCCCGGAAGGTGATCATGCGGCAGTTGCCGGGGCGGCGTGGCGCTGCTACCGCAAACAGTGGGTGGACAGACTGTCGCGGGAGTTTAGCTTGAGAAACAGGATCGTATTGCTGGTCGCCGCCAGCGTCGGTTTCGTGGCGTCGACGCCCGCCTTCGCTGACGGTCTGTCGCTCACCGCAACGGGTACGGTGCTGTACGATAGCAACATCTTGCGGAGCCTGAGCAGCTCGGGGCGGAGTTCCGACGATGTGCGCTATTCGCCAGCGGGTTCGGCGGAATACACCCGCATGCTGGGGTTCGGCAGGGTCGGGCTGACCGGTCTGATCGGGCACGACTTCTTCCAGAATAATTCCTATCTCAATCGTAATCGCTTTGGTGCCGGGGCGCTCCTGAACACCCGCGAAGGCTCGCGGTGCAGCGCTGGCGTCAATGGCAATTACACTAATCGGCAGAACGGGATCGGTTCGGACAATTATCGGACTGGGGTACCGAAGACGGGGACGTCGACGACCCCGGTGTCGGTCGATCCGACGGTGCCGGTGACGGGCGACACGCTTCCCGACGACGTCGGACGCCTGATCGATAACCGGCAGATCTTCATCGTCTACGGCGGACACGTCAGCTGCGGCCTGCCCGGCGGCCGGGCCTCGTTCGGCGGCGCTGCCGTAAGGTCGACGCTCGACAACGGCTCGGCACTGCGCAAGTTCGCAAACAGCAACTCGACCGTCTATTCGTTGTTTGCCGGGGTCGGCGTGCTCCGTCCCGGTCAGCTCCAGGTCAACGGCAGCTTTTCGACGATCGACTATCCCAACCGGCTGGTCCTGCCGGGGTCGACGATCTCGCCGGTCGGCTTCAATACCGGCGTCAAGACCTATCGCGGCGGTCTGACCTACTCCCGCCCGATCGGAACGAAATTAAGCGGATCGATCGGTCTTTCGTATATCCGCTCGGTCCCGGACGGCGGCCGGGCGCCGTTCAGCGCACCGGCGTACGACATCTCCCTGAGTTATCACCCCGCGCCCCGCCTCAGCTTCTCGGCGCTCGGGTCGCGGAGCGTGCTCTCGAGCAGTTCGGCGGGCGCCCTGTTCCGCGTGGTCGACACGTTCCAGCTGACGACCAACTACGATGTCAGCGACACGATCTCGGCGCGCGCCAACGCCGGGTTTATCTCGAACAACTATCAGCAGCCTTTCGCCATTCCCGGCGAGCCGCTGCGGCGATCGGATACGTCGAAGATCGCTGGCGCGGGAGTCACCTATGCCCCGCGATCGCTCTACGATCTCAGTCTTCAACTGAGCGAAACCTTCCGTTCATCAAAGCCTAGTATTTATGACTACAACAGTACCCGGGTGAGTCTGACTCTCTCGGTCCATGTCTAGACTCAAGGAGCCATTCATGCGCCGCCTCTTGTTCCTGTCTGTCGCTTTTATCGCCGCGTGGCTGACCGCGAGTGCGCCGGCAATGGCGGTGGTGGCGAAGGATGGCGGCTATGTCCTTGGCGCCAACGACACCATCGCGGTGCAGGTTTACGGCCAGCCCGATGCCGGCGTTACGACGCGGATCAAGGCCGACGGCACGATCATCATGCCGCTGATCGGAACCGTGAAGGCCGAGGGCGCGACGCAGCTCGAACTCGCCGATACGATCAAGCAGAAGCTCGTCAAGGGCGGCTTCTTCAAGGACCCGTTCGTCAACGTCGAGGTCGGCGCCTATGTCTCGAAGACGGTTAACGTCGCGGGCAAGGTCACGGCCCCCGGGGTCTATCCGCTCGACAAGCCATATACGGTCCTCGAGATGCTCCTCAAGTCGGGCTGGCTGCGCGAGCAGGGTGCGTCGTACATCTATCTTCGCCGGGCGAGCGACAACAAGGAAATCCGGCTCGAAACCGAGGCGCTCGTTCGCGGGACGCCCGACAAGAATGTCCTGCTCGCTCCGGGTGACACGCTGTTCGTTCCCGATGCCGACACATTCTACGTCTACGGCGCAATCAGCCATCCGGGTGCGTTTACCATCCTTCCCAATATGACACTGCGCGAGGCGCTTATAATTGCAGGTGGCGTGACGTCCTCGGGATCCGAACGCAAAGTTGCATTGGTCCGGGGTGGTGGTAAGGAAGTGAAAGCTTCGATCGACGAGCCCGTCCGCAAGGGTGATATTTATATCGTCAAGGAGCGCTTGTTCTAGCATCGGTCGGATCACAGCGCGCGGGAGTATCGACGGATGAGTATCGCACAGTTTCTGCGTATCTTGATGGCGCGCCGGATGGTCATCCTTGCGACGCTTTTCACGGGCTTGGCAGTTGCCGTTGCACTGTGCTTCATCCTCAAGCCGCGCTTTCCCGCCACCGCACGCATCCTGATGGACGTCATCAAGCCCGACCCCGTGTCGGGAACGGTCATCGCGTCGAGCTTCGTTCGCGGCTATACGCGGACGCAGATCGAGTTGATTACCGACTATCGCGTCGCTGGCGACGTCGTTGACAAGCTTGGGTGGGAACGTAACCCGCTGATGGTCGAGGACTTCAACAAGAACTCGAACGGCACCGAAGACTTCCGCCGCTACAAGGCACGCGGCATCATCGAAAACACCGATGCGGCGCTGGTCCAGGGAAGTAATATTCTTGAGATCACCTACACCGCCGGCAATCCGATCATCGCCCGGACCGTTGTCAGCGCGTTGCGATCGGCGTACATCGACGCGAGCCTGCGTTTCCGCACCGACGCCGCTGGACGCTCGGCCGACTGGTACGTCGATCAGGCGCAGAAGGCCCAGGCCGCACTGGCAAGCGCCGAAGCCAAGAAATCGGCTTACGAGCGTGAGAACGGCATCGTCATGGCGCCGGGCGGTGCCGACTCCGAGACGATGAAGCTCGAGGGCATGCAGAGCGCGATGCTCTCTGCGCGCACCGCGGCAGGCGTCGTCGATAGCAACAAGGACATCCGTGCCGAGCAGAGCGCAAGCGTGACCGCGCTCAGGTCGCAGCTCAACGGCGTCGAGGACTCGCTGGCCACGGCTAGCCAGAAGCTCGGCACGTCGCACCCGACCTATATCGCGCTCGCTCAGCGCAAGACGGTCCTGCAGCAGCAGCTTGCCCGCGAAACCGCGCTGGCGCATTCGCAGGGCGGCAGTTCCGCGTCGGCGAGCCAATCGAACGCGTCACGGCTCGAATCCGACGTTCAGGCGCAGAAGGCGAAGGTTCTCGCGCTCAAGCCCCAGCTCGACGAACTGGCGCAGCTCCAGCGCGAAGTCGACTTGCGCCGGTCGCAGTATGAGAAGGCGGCACAGCGCGCCGCCGATCTCAAGCTCGAGGCCGATGTTTCCGAGACCGGTCTCGTTCCGCTCGGCGATGCGGTGGTCAGTGGTGTGCCGGCGTTCCCGAACAAGCCGCTGATCCTCGCGCTTGGGGCTGCAGGCGGTCTCGGGCTCGGGATCATCCTTGCAATCGCCGCAGAACTGCTGTCGCGGCGGGTGCGGGGTCCGGAAGATCTGGCGCGCGCGGCAAACGTCGCGGTTCTCGCCGTAATCGCCGGTCCGGTCCGGATGACCTTCGGCAGGCGTGTGCTTCGTTTCTTCCATATCGGCGGCGAGACTCCGCCCGCGACTGGATTGCTACCCGCACGATGAATACGATCCCGACGAGCGTGACGACTGTCAGCGATGGCCGGGTCGGTGCCGATGCACCAATTCGCGATGCCCTGCTGCGCCTTGGGCTGCTGACCGACGACGAGGCGGCGCGGGTTGCCGAGCATCAGGCGGCCGAAGGCGTCGACTTCGACCAGGCCGCATTACAGCTCGGCTTCATCGGCGCGGAGGAACTCGACCGCGCGCGCGACCAGTTGGTCAACAGCCTCGCGCTGCAGGAAGACGTCCGTCGCGGCGTTTCCGACGAGCTCGTGGTCCTCAGTGATCCGGTCAGCGCCAAGGCGGAATCGATCCGGTTGCTGCGGACGCAGGTCATCGCGCAGCACATCAAGCCTGGGCGCCGCGCGATGGCGTTCGTTGCGCCGGTCGACGGGGTCGGGTGCAGCTATCTCGTCGCCAATCTTGCCGCCGCGCTCTCGCAGGTCGGCACCAAGACGCTGCTCGTCGACAGCAATCTGCGCTCGCCGCGGATGGATCAGATCTTCGGCCTCGCCGCGAACGGTCCCGGCCTGTCGAGCTACCTGTCGTTGCAGGTCTCGCGGCCCGAACGCGTTATCCACGCCAATGTCCTCCCCAACCTGTCGGTCATCACCGCGGGGCCGCCGGTCGCGCGCCCGCAGGAGCTGCTGTCGAGCACGCGCTTTCGCGATGGTATGAACATGCTGCTCCGCGAATACGACATTGCGCTGTTCGACACCCCGGCAGCAAATACCTGCGCCGACGCGCTGACGATCGCCTCGGTCATCGGCTATGCTGTTATCGTTGCCCGGCGCGACAAGACCTTCGTCGGCGATGTCGTGACGCTTGCCACTCAACTCGCTTCGGCGCGCAGTTCGGTCGTCGGTTCGGTTCTGAGCGAATTTTGAAAGTGGCGACGATCGCTGACAACCCCCGGCGCTCGATCGACTGGACGCGGCTGCTATCTGTCCACGCCGTCCTGTTCATCGGGGCGACGGCACTGTTCCTGCCGACGATCGCCAGCCTCGGCGTCGGACCATGGTCGACCGAAGCCGGCGTGCACGGCCCGCTCGTCCTCGCCACGGGCATCTGGCTGATCCTCCGGCGTAGCGATGAGATTCGCGCGGCGGCGCAGCCCGGCTCGCTCGGCACTGCAGTTGCGGCGATGGCTGTCGCGGTGATCGGCTACATCTTCGGGCGCGCGTTCGATTTCATCAGCGTCGAAGTCGCATCGATGCTGCTCGCCTATGGCGCGGTCGCTTATAGCTTCCTCGGTGCTGCGGTCCTGCGGCTGATGTGGTTTCCGATCGTCTATCTCGCCTTCATGATTCCAATTCCGGGCTCGGTGCTCGATACCGCGACCCAGCCGCTCAAGGCGATCGTCTCGCAATCGGTCACCAGCGTCCTTGGCAGCTTTGGCTACCCGGTCGCACGGGTCGGCGTGACGATTTACGTCGCGCAATATCAGTTGCTCGTCGAAGACGCGTGCGCCGGGCTAAATTCGCTGATCAGCCTGACCGCGATCGGACTATTCTATGTGTACGTCATGCGCAACACGAACTGGCGATATTCGGTCCTGCTGCTGATCCTCGTCCTGCCGATCGCGATTCTCGCGAATTGCATCCGTGTCGCGGCGCTCGTGCTGCTGACATATTATTTCGGCGACGCGGTCGCTCAGGGGTTCCTGCACAAATTCGCCGGCATGGTGACGTTCACCTCGGCGTTGCTGTTCATCTTCCTGATCGACGCGCTGCTCAGTCCGGTTCGGTCCTGGCTCGAGAAACCACGATGATCGACCGGCGCGATGTTTTGCTGGGCGGCGGCATGCTGCTTGCCGCGGCGGGGGCGGCGGCGCTAACCCCGCGTCACCACGTTGAGCTCCTCCACGGCCGCAAGCTCGATTCGATCATTCCGCAGTCGTTCGGTGGCTGGGCGATGACGCCGTCGAGCGCATTCGTCCTGCCGAAAACCCCGGGTAGCCTCGCCGACCGCCTGTACAGCGATACCGTCAGCCGTCTCTATGTCGCGCCGAACCAGTTGCCGATCATGATGGTGCTCGCATACGGCAATTTGCAGAGCGACCTGCTTCAGCTTCACCGGCCCGAGGCGTGCTATGCGGCGGTCGGGTTCCAGATTTCGAACTCGACCCGCACCGACCTCGCAGTGGCACCGAAGGTCGCGATCCCGCTTCGCGAGTTGACCGCCTCGACCGAAAACCGGGTGGAACCGATCGCCTACTGGACGCGGATCGGCGATTTCCTGCCGACTACCAAGCACGAACAGCGGACGATGCGATTGCGAGAGCAGCTTGCCGGGATCATTCCAGACGGCATCCTTGTCCGCCTGTCGACCGTTGCAGATCCCACCC
>JAYTTV010000089.1:0-8703 GCA_043745075.1 Sphingomonadaceae bacterium | reverse complement strand
TCCGGTCGTGCATTCTCGCCTCCTGTCCCGGTCCCACACCGCGATTCGGGTCTCGCTTGCCCGATAGCGTGTCCGCGACTAGACCGCAGCCATGAAAGCACGCGTCATCGTCACACTGAAATCCGGCGTCCTCGATCCGCAGGGTCGCGCGATCGGTAACGCCCTGAGCGGCCTCGGCTTTGCCGGGGTCGGCGAGGTCCGGCAGGGCAAGCTCATCGAGCTCGACCTCGCCGACGGCACGACATCCGCCGACGTCGAGGCGATGTGCAAGGCGCTGCTCGCCAACCCGGTCATCGAGAATTATCGGATCGAGCTCGCGTGATGGCCGGTTCGGAGCTTGCCCGATGAAGACCGCGGTCATCGTCTTTCCCGGCTCGAACTGCGACCGCGACCTCGCCGTCGCACTCCACGAGATCACCGGCACCGCCCCGGCGATGGTCTGGCACCGCGACACCGAACTCCCCGACGGGCTCGACCTGATCGCACTGCCCGGCGGGTTCAGCTACGGCGACTATCTCCGCTCGGGCGCGATGGCGGCACGGTCGCCGATCATGGCGGCGGTCGTCGCGGCGGCGAATGACGGGCGCGCGATCCTCGGCGTCTGCAATGGCTTCCAGGTGCTGACCGAAACCGGGCTCCTGCCGGGAGCGCTGACGCGCAACGCTGGGCTCGACTTCGTCTGCCGCGACGTCGCGCTGTCGGTGGCAAACAGCCAGACCGCGTTCAGCGCATGCTACGACGCGGGCGAGACGATCCGCATTCCCGTCGCGCATCACGACGGCAATTACGCCGCCGACGACGCGACGCTCGACCGCCTCGAAGGCGAGGGGCGCGTCGTCTTCCGCTACGCCGAGCCGGTCAATGGCAGCGCACGCGACATTGCCGGGATCGTCAACGACGCCGGCAATGTGCTGGGCATGATGCCCCATCCCGAACGCCTGATCGACATGGCGCAAGGCGGCACCGACGGGCGGCGCTTGTTCGAAGGGCTGATGGCGGCGATCGGTTAAGCTACGTCAGGTCTTCTAGTGCAACTTGCAACTTATAAGTTTTCAGCGACAACGAGGGAATTCGGCGAGCGGCCAGTCGCAGGCGGTCTGAGAAATCTGCGGCAACTAAAACGGCCTGACATGACTTACCCGTTTCAACCTCAATATCTTTTGCATAACCGGGCACTTGTTCTAAAGCTCCCGCTGGACAGCTTCCAGCCTTCAACTCTATGGCGACATAACTTTCACGTTCGTCGTTAGCTACAAATATGTCGATCCGCCCCGTCGAAACAGATCGTTCGCGGCCTCCGTCTGCGACATTTAGGCCCGGGAATAGCGTGCTCATCTGCCGACGAACTGCCATCTGTAGCTCTCGCTCGTACTGAAAAACGGTAGGGTCGGGTTCATCCAAGCTGACTGCAACGGGCTCTTCAGCAGCTGCCGCTTCTGCTGCCGCTTCTGGATCGGAAACATCGATCAAAAATTTAACATAACGGATTAGGGCTGAGCGAACGTTGGATGCGTATGGTCCATCGAAGGGTCCTTCGCGCTGACCCTTTGCCCAAGTTATGATTGGCTCATACCCAAACTCTTCAATCCTTTGATCGAGGCCGCCAGTATAGGCGTCTAGTTTTCGTAGATTTACTGCGTACGAATTTGCGCTTGACTCTTTTCCGACCGACGAGATGAAATAAGTGCGGAATTCATCTGCTCGCCATGTCTTTGTTTAAACTCTCGTCGCGAACGGCGTGAAATCGGTGCCGCGGTCGAAAACGTCGATGCCCTCGGCAGCCTTGAACGCGGCGACGATGCGGTAGGTGACCGGGGTCAGGATCACTTCCCAGCCGACCTTGAGCAGGTAGTTGGTGATCAGCACTTCGATCACCAGGCTCGTTTCCCAGACGCCGAGAAAGGCGAGCGGGTAGAAGATCAGGCTGTCGACGCCTTGTCCGGCGACCGTTGAACCAATCGTCCGCGTCCACAGCCAGCGCCCGCCGGTCCACACCTTCATCCGCGACAGCACCGCCGCGTTGACGATCTCGCCCGCCCAGAAAGCGGTGATCGAGGCGAGGAAGATTCGCGGCACCTGCCCGAACACCGTCGCCAGCGCCGCCTGTCCGCTCCAGTCGGTCGCGGGGGGCAGGGCGACGACGACCCAGCTCATCCCGGCGGCGAATAGCGACGCGGTGAATCCCGCCCAGACGCAGCGCCGCGCGCGGGCGAAGCCGTAGACCTCGGCAAGGATGTCGCCGAGGACGTAGCTCAGCGGAAAGAATAATATGCCCGCGCCGAAGTGGACGACCCCGAAGACCGGGAGCGTCACCATCGCCGGCTTGCCCGCGCCGATCAGGTTCGAGCAGATCAGGATGACGACGAACGCCGCCATCGCGAAGTCGTAATATCGCAGCTGCCGCCCGGTGATCGCAGCGGCGTCGACGGCGACGATGCCAGCGGGTTCGGGGGTCGAGTTTGGCGGCGCGGTCATCGTCGGCGATCTTACGCAATACTGCGGCGCGTAGAACAGAGGTTTGTTACGTACCCGGCGATATTGCGGTGCAGCACGAGTCGTGCATACTCGGTAAATGCGGCCCTAATCGTCGGGCCGCGCAACGTCCGGGGACCTGAATGATCAAGCTTGCGCTCGTCGTTGCTGCGGTAGCAGCGTTCGCCCCGTTCACGACGTACGCGCTTCAGGCTGATCCAGCTCAAACCGCCGCGCCTGCTGCCAACGCCGCACCTTCTGCGCCGGCGGCGCCCGCAGCCCCCGCTCCGGCCGCATCTGCCGACCTGTCGAACGATCCGCGGATGCTTGCGGCGATCCGCCACGCCAACGCCCGCGCCGACCAGAAGTGCGGCAATGGCGCGGGGGTCGGCGTGGTCGATCTGCAGACCAAGACCGCTGCGCGCAGCTGCCGCCGCCACATGGTCGACGCCGCCAAGCTCGACGCCGAGTTCGAGATCAACGGACACTAAGACGTCCGCTACGGGCTGATCGTCGGCCCAATCGTTTCGCCACTATGCCTTTCGTCAAGGGAACGCCGCGCGCTGCTGGCTATTAAGTCTTCCGACCCCCGGTAGACATGACATGGCGACGATGAGCAAACACGCGACGACGAAGGATTCGACTTCGAAGGCGCACACCGATCCGATGGCCGGTGCCAATGCCGCAGGAGTCGCGTTCGCCGATGCCGGGCTCGTCCCGGGCGAGGGTGGAGAGCTCCACCAGCGTGCCAACCCCGATGGCGAAATCATGACGACGGCGAACGGCATCCCAATCAGCGACGACTTCAACTCGTTGAAGGCTGGGCCGCGCGGCGGGACGATGCTCGAGGATTTCGTCCTTCGCGAGAAGGTTTCCACTTCGATCATGAGCGGATTCCCGAGCGTGTCGTTCATGCCCGCGGCCTCGCGGCGCACGGTGTCTTTACCCTCAGCGACAGCCTCGCCGAGTTCACCACTGCCCCGGTCCTGTCCGAAGTCGGCGTCGAAGTTCCGATCTTCGCGCGCTTTTCGACCGTCGCCGGCAATCGCGGTTCGGCCGACCTCGCCCGCGACGTTCGCGGGTTTGCCGTCAAATTCTATACCCAACAGGGCAATTGGGACTTTGTCGGCAATAATATCCCGGTGTTCTTCATCCAGGATGCGATCAAGTTTCCTGACCTGATCCACGCGGTCAAGGAGGAGCCAGATCGCGGCTTCCCGCAGGCCGCGTCGGCGCACGATACCTTTTGGGACTTCATCGCCTGCTCGCCCGAGGCGATGCATATGGTGATGTGGCAGATGTCCGACCGGACCATCCCGCGTTCGGTGCGGATGATGGAGGGCTTCGGCATCCACACCTTCCGCCTCGTCGATGCGGCGGGCAAGTCGACCTTCGTCAAGTTTCACTGGAAGCCGACGCTCGGCGCGCAGTCTGTGGTCTGGGACGAAGCCGTCAAGATCAACGGCGCCGACGCCGACTTCCACCGCCGCGACCTGTATAACGCGATCGAGGGCGGCGACTTCCCAGCGTGGGACCTCGCGGTCCAGCTGTTCACCGAGGAAGACGCCGACGGCTTCGACTTCGACCACCTCGATTCGACCAAGCTGATCCCTGAGGAGGTCATCCCGTTGCGCGTGATCGGGCGGATGGTGCTCAACCGCAATCCGACCAACGTGTTCTCGGAAACCGAGCAGGTTGCGTTCTGCACCCAGAACGTCGTTCCCGGCATCGACTTCTCGAACGACCCGCTGCTGCAGGTACGCAACTTTTCGTATCTCGATACGCAGCTGAAGCGTCTCGGTTCGCCGAACTTCACGCAGCTGCCGATCAATGCGCCGAAGTGTCCGTTCGCCAACAACCAGCGCGACGGTCACATGAATTCGTCGCTTCAGCCCGAGCGCGTCACGTACACGCCGAGCCTGCTTGCGCCAAAGGGTCCGCGGGAAGTCGCCCACGGCACGCGGGCGTTCGCTGAGTCGATTGAATCGACGAAAGCTCGTGTGCGGTCGGCCACCTTCAACGACCATTATAGCCAGGCGCGGCAGTTCTTCGACAGCCAGACGGGTCCCGAACAGGATCACATCGTCGCCGCGCTGATCTTTGTACTGAGCAAGGTCGAAGCCGATGTCGTCCGCGCAGCGATGCTCGGTCACCTCGTCAACATCAAGCCCGAACTCGGCGAGCGCGTTGCCGCCGGGCTTGGCCATGACGAGCCGATCGTGCCGATCCCCCAGGCGGTGCCGACGCGTACCGACCTCGCGCCGTCGCCCGCGCTGAGCATCCTCGCCAATGCCAAGCCGACGCTACAGGGCCGCAAGATCGGGTTGCTCGTCACCGACGGTGCCGATGCGGCTCTGGTCGCGGCGATCGTCGATGCGGCGACCGCGGCGAAGGCGACGGTCGAGGTCGTCGCGCCCAAGGTCGGTGGCGCGACGCTGAGCGACGGCACCAAGCTCGCCGCCAAGCACCAGCTCGCGGGCGGCCCGTCGGTGCTGTTCGACGCCGTCGCGCTTGCGGTCTCGGCGGATGGCGTGACTGCGCTGCTCGGCGAGTCGGCGGCGGTGGCGTGGGTTCACGACGCTTTCGCGCACCTCAAGGTAATCGGCCACAGCGCCGATTCCCAGCCGCTGCTCGACACGGCGGGGGTCATGGCCGATGCCGGTGTCATCGCGATCACCGGCGCCGACGCCGCGGCGTTCATCGATACGGCAGCCAACGGGCGCATATGGGCGCGCGACGAGAATGTCCGGACCGTCTTCTGATGTTCGCGTAATGTTCTAAATCTGCTATGAGGGAGCGATGGGCGAGTCGCTCCCTCTTCGTTGGCTGTACCTCGACCTCAACAGTTATTTCGCGAGCGTCGAGCAGCAGCTAGACCCGGCGTTGCGCGGGCGCCCGATCGCCGTCGCCCCCGTGCATACCGACTCCACTAGCGCGATCGCCGCGAGCTACGAAGCAAAAGCGTTCGGCATCAAGACCGGCACGCCGATCTGGGAAGCCAAAGCAAAGTGTCGCGACCTGATCGTCGTCCCCGCGCGGCACGAAGAATACGTCCGCTTCCACCACCGCATCATCGCCGAGGTCGAGCGCCACGTTCCCGTCACCGCGGTCTGCTCGATCGACGAGGTCGCGTGCCGCCTATGCGATAATGAGAATGGCCGGGCCGAGGTCGACGACCTCGCGCACCGGATCAAGGCCGGCATCGCCGCCAACGTCGGCACCGAGCTGAAATCGTCGATCGGCGTCGCGCCCAACCGCCTGCTGGCGAAGATGGCGGCGGACATGGAGAAACCCGACGGGCTCACCGTCCTTGATGCCGCGTGTCTCGACGCTCGGCTCCGCACGCTCAAGCCGAACGACATTCCGGGCGTCGGCCGGAACATGGAGAAGCGCCTTGCCGCGGCGGGCGTCGTGACGATGGCGCGCATTCTCGACCTCGATCCGCGCGAGGCACGGCAGGTCTGGGGCAATGTGTGGGGCGAGCGGCTTCACTGGCTGCTCAAGGGCGTCGACCTGCCCGAGCGCGAAACCCAACGCCGGACGATCGGCCACAGCCACGTCCTCGGCCCCGACAAGCGCCATCCCGACCGCGCGCGGCTCGTCGCGCGGCGGCTGCTGATGAAGGCGGCGACGCGGCTGCGGCGGATGGAATGCCGGACCGGCTTCGTCGTGCTGACCGTCAAGGGTGAAAAGGGCGAGGCCGCCGGTGGCGACGGGTTACGCACGCCGGGACTGCGCTGGTCGCACGGCCAGAAACTGGTGGCGGCGCACGACAGCTTCACGCTGCTGTCGGTGCTCGACGGCCTGTGGCTGCGGATGCGCGCCGAACTCGCCGAGCAGCGCTACCGCCAGGTGTCGGTGACCTTCCTCGAACTGACCGCGGCGTCCGAAACCCAGCTCGCGCTGTTCGATTCGGGCCCGGCAGTGACCCCCGCAACCGAAACCCGCCGACTCGCGCTCAGCGCCGCGATCGACCGCATGAACACCCGCTTCGGCCGCGACGCGGTTACGGTCGGGCATGACAGCGCGGGGGCGTCGCGGAGTTCGGGGCCGCGAATTGCGTTCACGCGGATCCCGGAGTTGGCGGAGTTTCGCGAATAGCGACGGGGCGTCGATCCGGCTAGATGAGACACGCCAAGGAGTCCGATCATGCTTTTGCTGCTCGCCGCCGCCATAAGCGTCTCCCAACCCGTGCTTTCGGATGCCTATGTGATCGCGGCAGCGAGCGGTCCGTATGACAAGGCGGCACCGGCGGCACGTCATCGGCGGCTCGGCAGCCACCACGGGATCGACGTCATCGCCGAATATCCATGCTCGGATCTCTGCCCCGCATATACGACCCGCATCGTCCACTACGGCTTGAGCCGGGGCCGGCGTGCGCGGCCGCGGGCGGCGTCGAACGCGTCGCCGTGGTGCCGCACGGGATCGCCGCCATGCCAAAACGATTCTGCGTGCCCGCCGTTCTCGGGACAGCGCGGATCGACCTCGGCGGTTAACGGCAGTGCAGCGAGTTGCCCCTTAGTGCAGCTTAAGCTTCGGGCGGATGATTTGGTTGACGTGGCCGACGACAATTAGCGACACGCCCTTGAGCCAGCCGTGGATCGCGATCAGGTGCATCCGGTAAAGCGAGACGTAGACGAAGCGCGCAAGCCGTCCCTCGACCGCCATCTTGCCGCCGACGAGATTGCCCATCAGGCTGCCGACGGTCGCGTAGCGGGCGAGGCTGACGAGGCTGCCGTGGTCCTGATAATTGAATGATTTAAGCGGCTTGCCCGCGATCATCGCGCGGATGTTGTGGAAGGCGATATCGGCCATCTGGTGCGCGGTCTGCGCGCGCGGCGGCACCGGGCGCGTCGCTCCGGGGGGCATGTAATAAGCGCAGTCGCCGATCGCGAAGATGCGGTCGTCGCTCGTCTGGAGCGTCGGGCCGACGACGAGCTGGTTGTTGCGGGTCGTCTCGAGCCCGCCGATCCCCTGCATGAATTCGGCGCCCTTGACCCCGGCTGCCCAGACCATGAGGTCGGCGGCGATCAGTTCGCCGGTCTTGGTGCGGATGCCCTCGGCGGTCGCCTCGACGACCTGCTCGCCGGTGCAGACACGGACGCCGATCGCCTCGAGCTCGCTCCGCGCCGCCGCCGCGAGCTTCTCGGGCAGCGCCGGCAGGATTCGCGGCCCCGCCTCGACGAGAACGGTCTTGAGCCGCTTCGAATCGAACACCTCGAGGCCGTACATCGCGAGACTGTCGGCCGACATGTGGAGCTCGGCGGCGAGCTCGACGCCGGTCGCGCCGCCGCCGACGATCGCGACGTTGACGCATGCGTCCGAATTGGGGTCGGCTTGGATCGACCGCGACACGCGCAGGCACTGGTTGAGCAGCTTGCGGCGAAAGCGGTCGGCCTCGGCGCGTTCGTCGAGGAAGATGCAATGCTCGCGCACCCCGGGCGTGCCGAAGTCGTTCGACACCGACCCGACCGCGAGGACGAGATAGTCGTAGCGAATCCGGTGGCGGCCGATGATCTCGCGCCCGTCCTCGACGATCGGCGCGACGACGATCTGGCGTGCGACCCGGTCGATCGATTCGAGCGCGCCGTCGAAATAGCGATAGCCCCAGCGGTGGGCGTGGCCGCGATAGCCGACCTCGTCGAGGTTGGCGTCGAGCGATCCCGCGGCGACCTCGTGGAGCAACGGCTTCCAGATATGCGTCTGCGCCTTGTCGACGAGGATGATGTCATAATTGACCTTGCCGAGCGCGCGCCCGAGCCGGGCGACGAGCTCGAGCCCGCCCGCGCCGCCGCCGACGACGACGATCTGCGTCTTCTTCGCCTTGGTCAGGCCGCCCGGCGTCATCTCCATTCACATATCCCCAAGTCGCCCGCGCCATCGTAGCAGCGCGAACGGGTTTGTCATCGTGGCGTGGGGAGGTGAATCAGAACGTCGGGCGGTTCGACGGGCTGACTAATAGAAGAAGCGCTCCTCGACGATCTTGCCGCCCTCGATCGTGTACAGCGCGACCTCGTCGCTCGTCCGCCGCTCGCCGCTTTCCTTGACGGTGATGTCCATCGTCCAGCGGATCGCGATCTGGTTGCCGTTGACGAACGGACCGTCGGTCGTCGTGCCATGGACTTCGTGGGCGCCGTACCACCACGCGCTCTTGCCCATGACGGCGTCCTTGCCCTCGACCCGCGCCATCGGGCCGTCCATCGCCTCGATCGAGACGACATTGTCGGCCCA
>JAYTTV010000088.1:0-8718 GCA_043745075.1 Sphingomonadaceae bacterium | reverse complement strand
TGGCGGAGATCACGGTCGCCGACCTGATACATGCGACCAAGGCGTCGCAGGTGTCGGGGAAGACCGTTGTCTTCACTGGGACGCTCGAAACGATGAGCCGCGACGAGGCACGGGCGCAGGCCGAGCGGCTGGGCGCCCGCGTCGCGGCGTCGGTCTCGGCGAAGACCGATCTGGTTATCGCCGGGCCGGGGGCGGGGTCGAAAGCAGCGAAGGCGGCGGCGCTTGGGATCATGGTGATCGATGAAGCGGCGTGGCAGGAAATCGCCGGAGCGGTTTGATTGCGCGCGGCGCCGTCGCGCGCACACAGGCCCGCAAAGGGCCGCACTTCGGACCGAACCGGAGTTGCAGCCGGAAGCACATCCGGCTCAGCCGCGTTCGAGCACCAATGTCGGCCATTCGCCGTGGTCGAGCCGGTCGACCAGCCGGAAACCGCGTGCGGTGTAGGCGGCGGCGACGCGGTGTGCCTGCGTCGTCAGCAGCCCGGCGAGGACGAGGATGCCGCCGGGCGCGAGCGTCGCGGCGACCGGCCTAGCCATCGCGATCAGCGGGCCGGCGAGGATATTCGCGGTGACGAGGTCGAACCGCCCGCGCAGCCGGGGGTGCTCGACTCCGGGCGCGGTGACGAGGTCGATCGCGCCGCGACCGCGCCCCCGGCGGACGCCGTTCGCCGCGAGGTTGGCGCGGGCGACGATCGTCGCGACCGGGTCGATGTCGCTCGCGACGACGGTGGCGCGGGGCCAGCGCTTGGCGATCGCGATGGCGAGGACCCCGGTGCCGGTGCCGAGGTCGGCGGCGCGAATGAAGCGGTGTGTCCTGGCGAGCGCATCGAGCGCGGCGAGGCAGCCGTGGGTGGTGAAATGCTGGCCGGTGCCGAACGCCAGCCCCGCCTCGATCGCGATGCCGATGTCGCTGGCGCGGACCGCGTCGGCGTGGGCGGCGGTGTGGACGACAAAGCGCCCGGCTCGGACGGGAGGGAAGCCCGACTGGCTGAGTGTGACCCAGTCGGTATCGGCGATCGGTTCGACCGTCGCGCTGCCGGGCGCGGCGGAGGGGACGAGCGCGTAGAGGCGGGCGAGGTCGTCGGGGCCGGGCTCGTCGGCGAAATAGGCGTCGAGGGTCCAGTCGTCGGGGCGCGACGGGTCGGGCTCGTCGGTGAGGAGGGTGGGGGGTGGCTCGCGGTCGGGGAACGCATCGTCGGCGAAGGGAATGGCTTCAGCCTCGGCGCGGGTCGCGGGGAGGCGGACGCGCCAGCCGGATGTCCCGGAACCGGAGGTGCTCAAAACTTGTCATCCCCGCGAAAGCGGGGACCCAAGGTCACCGAGGGTAGCGACCTTGGGTCCCCGCTTTCGCGAGGATGACAAGGAATGAGAAGGAGGGCAGGGGGTGAGCTACCGCACATAGCTCGCCCCGTTCACATCGAGCACCGCCCCCGTCAGCGACGGCGGGGCGTCGAGGCTGAGCCAGCGGATCGTCTCGGCGACTTCGGCGGCGCTGGCGACGCGGCCGAGCGGGATGTCGGCGATGACCTTGTCTCCTTCGCGACTGGCGAGGAATTCCTCGGCCATGCCGGTCATCGTGAAGCCCGGCGCGACGACGAAGGCGACGATGCCGTCGGCGGCGTAGGCCCGGGCGATGCTGCGGGTCATCGCCACCATCCCTGCCTTGGCGGCGGCGTAGTGCCAGTGCGCGGGGGAATCACCGCGGAAGGCGGCGCGGCTCGACACGTTGACGATGCGGCCGGCAACTCCCGAGGCGTCGCGGCCGCTGGCGCCAGTCGTGCCGCTGCCACCGCCCGCGTCGCTGCCGCCATCCTCGCTGCCGCCACGTCCCTGAAAATGCAGCACCGCGCGGCGCGACAGGTCGGCGGCGGCCTGGAGGTTGATCCGCCATGACCGCTCCCAAGCGGTTTCCCACGCGGCGGCGTCGGCGAGCGGCGCGGCCTCGAATACCCCGGCGTTGTTGACCAGCACGTCGATCCGCCCGCCGAGCCGCTCGATCGCCGCGTCCCACAGCCGGTCGCCCGCGCCGGGCTCGGCGAGATCGACACCGATGACGCCGTCGCCGTCGCGGCTGCCGTGGCCGATGACGGTGGCTCCGGCGGCGATGAGGGCAACGTGAGCGGCGGCGCCGATACCGCGGGTGCTGCCGGTGAGGAGGATGTTGGTCATGGCTGCGGGTTAGCCGAGGCGGCGGCGGGCGGGAAGGGGGTGTCGCCGACCGGCGCCGGTCGTTACGGCGACGGTTGACACAACGCATAAGTAATTTCTAATGGATTGATGATGCAAGCCGATGACCTGATTTTTCGCGCTCTCGCCGACACGACGCGGCGCGCGATCCTGCGGCGGCTCGCCGAAGCCGAGGCGACCGTCACGGCACTGACCGCCGAAGCGGCGATGACCCAGTCGGCTGTCTCGCAACATCTGCGTGTCCTGCGCGATGCCGGGCTGGTCAGCGAGCGACAGGCGGGGCGGCACCGTTATTACCGCCTGCAGGCCGAGCCGCTCCGCGTCGTTCGCGACTGGGTCGGGCATTACGAACACTTCTGGGAAGATCGCCTCGACCGGCTCGGCGCGACATTGAGGGCGAGATATGACACGCAAGATTAGGTTCGAAGCGATCTATCCGTATTCGCCCGCGCAGGTCTGGGTGGTGCTGACCGACCCCGTTGCGCTCGGCGACTGGCTGATGCCGAACGACTTCGTCGCCGTCGTCGGTCACCGCTTCCAGTTCCGCACCAAGCGAGCGCCGGGGTTCGACGGCATCGTCGATTGCGCAGTCGTCGAGCTGGCTCCGCCGCGGCGGCTCGTGTTCACTTGGGCCGGCGGCGGGATCGACACGGTCGTGACCTTCGATCTCGCCGCCGAGGGTGCCAGCACGCGGCTGGTGATGGAGCAGACCGGGTTCACCGGTGCGCGCGGGCTGATGGTGAGCACGATCCTCAAGGGCGGCTGGCGGCGCATGGTCGAGCAGCGGCTGCCCGCAGCGGCGTCGCGGGTGACCGACGGCCGGTATCGCCCGCTCCCGGTTACCGCCGAAGATTGAGTTTAATCGCCATTGTCCTAGTCTCCCGCAAAATAATGGGGAGACGCGCTGTGGCTGCACCGAACTGGGTCGAGACGCGCGCGCGGGTCAAGGCGTTCGTCGAGAGCCACGTCTATCCGGCGGAGGACGTGCTCGACAACGGCGCGCCCGATGCGGCGCGGGCGAAGCTCGGTGAGCTGATGGCCGCCGCCAAGGCCGACGGCCTGTGGGCGCTCGGGCATCCGGTGGCGATCGGCGGGCAGGGGATGCCGTTCCTCGACTACGTCCACGTCAACGAGGTGATCGGGCGGAGCCAGCATGCGATGGTCGCGCTGGGAACGCACTCACTCCAGGACGCGCTGATGCTCGACCGCTATGCCGCTCCCGAATGGCGCGAGCGCTACCTGCTGCCGTTGGTCGCGGGGACGATCTTCCCGAGCTTCGCGATGACCGAGCCCGATGTCGCGTCGAGCGATCCGACGCAGTTGCAGACGACGGCGACACTCGACGGCGACGAGTGGCTCATCCGCGGGCGCAAGTGGTTCACCACCGGCGCGGCGGGGGCGGCGTATACGACGGTGATGTGCCGGACCGAGGGGGCGGAGGCGGCGCCGCATGCGGCGTTCTCGATGATCGTCGTACCGACCGATACGCCAGGCTACCGCATCGTCCGCGACACCCCGGTGCTGGGGCTGCATCACGGGCTGAGCGGGCACTACGAGGTCGCGTACGACGATGTCCGCGTGCCCGCGGCGAACCTGCTCGGGCCGCGCGGGCAGGGGTTCGCCATCGCCCTGATGCGGCTCGGGCCGGGGCGGATCTTTCATTGCATGCGCTGGCTGGGGCAGGCGCAGCGCGCGTTCGACCTGATGTGCCGGCGGTTGAACGAACGCAGCGCGGGGGGCGAGAAGCTCGCCGACAAGCAACTGATGCAACAGTTCGTCTTCGACAGCGCGGCGGAGATCCAGGCGGCGCGGCTGCTGACGCTCGATGCGGCGGCGAAGATCGACGCCGGGTCAGACGCGCGGGTCGAGATCGGGCTGATCAAGGTCGTCGGCGCGAAGATGCTCCACAACGTCGTCGACCGCGCGGTGCAGGTGTTCGGCGCGAAGGGCCTGACGCCGGATACGCCGCTCCACATCATGTACCGGCATGCGCGGGAAGCGCGGATCTATGACGGGCCGGACGAGGTGCATATCACCAGCGTCGGGAAGCGGTTGCTGCGGGCGTATGCGGGGAACGGGCCGGGGATTGATTTCGGGGAAGCCGGGTGAGGGGGGCGCTGACGGCGCTGTTGCGACGTCAGGGCCACGACGCGACGGTCGAGCGCGTCACCCCCCTCTCCGGCGGTGCCTCGTCCGCCACCTTCGCGGTCGACGCTCGGTGTAACGACGCCCCGTGGCCGCTGATCTTCCAGCGCGGGGAGGGCGCGGTCGGTATGCCGAAGCGGGTGCAGGCCGACCTCCAGCGCATCGCGGGCGCGCACGGCGTCCCCGTCGCCCCGGTCATCGCCATCGCCGAGCCCGACGACGGCCTCGGCGACGGCTTCGTCATGGCGCGGGTCGAGGGCGAAAGCCTCGCGCCGCGCTGGCTCAAGGGCGACGGCTTCGCGGCGGCACGCGCGGCGATGACCGCACAGTGCGGCGCGTCGCTTGCTCGCATCCACGCGATTCCGCTCGACGCAGTCGCGCACCTGCCGCTCGCCGGGGGTACGGCGGCGGAGCAATGTGCGGCGATGGTCGCGCTGTACCGCAGCTTCCGCGTCGACGAGCCGGCTTTCGACCTCGCCTTCGCGTGGCTCGCCGAGCGGATCGGCGACGCCCCGGCGCGGGTCGTGTGCCACGGCGACTTCCGCAGCGGCAATTTCATCGTCGACGACTCCGGGCTCGCGGCGGTGCTCGACTGGGAACTCGCGCACCTCGGCGACCATCACGCCGACCTCGGCTGGCTGTGCGTCAATGCGTGGCGCTTCGGACACTGGCGGCTCCCCGTCGGCGGGTTCGGCGAGCGCGCCGCCATGTACGCCGCTTATGAAGTCGCGGGGGGTGCGCCGGTCGATCCGGCGCAGGCGCATGTCTGGGAGGTCTATGGCACGCTGCGATGGGGGATGTCGTGCCTCCAGCTTGCCGACGATCATCTGTCGGGGCGGGTGCGGTCGGTCGAGCGCGCGGCGATCGGGCGGCGGGTCAGCGAGGTCGCCGCCGATTTGCTGTGGCTGCTCGAGCACGGGAGTATCTGATGGCGGGGCATCCGAGCGCGCGCGATCTGGTCGCGGCGGTCCGCGAGTTCATTGCGGGATTGGCGCTTGAGGGGCGCGAGGGGTTTCATGCGAAGGTCGCGGCGAATGCGTTGGCGATCGTCGAACGGGAGATGGGGCAGGGGCCGGATGCGGCGGAGTTGGATGCGCTTTCCCCCTTTATAAACGATCGTCATCCGGGTGAACCTTCCTGTCATCCCCGCGAAGGCGGGGACCCAAGGTCACTGCCGCCGGTGACTTTGGGTCCCCGCCTTCGCGGGGATGACAATTCGGGAGCAATCCGTTCAGCCATCTGCACCGCCCTCCGCGACGGCACCCTCGCCCCCGCCACCCCCGGCCTCGGCGACGCGCTCGTCACCGCTAACCTCGCCCGCCTCGCGGTCGACAACCCGCGCTATTCGACCTTCCTCCGCCGGACCGCCACTGCCGCACCGCAGCGATGAACGGTTGCGCGCACGCGCCAAGGGGTTAAACCGGCGGCATCCAAAGCCTCCCGAGGAAATAATGGCCTCAGCCACCCGCCCGCGCGCTCCTGGACCCAGTCGTCCGCTCTCCCCGCACCTGTCGATCTGGCGGTGGCGGGTCAACATGACGGTGTCGATCCTCCACCGCGCGACCGGGAATGCGATGGCGTTCGGCGCGGTCGTACTGTTCCTGTGGTGGCTCGTTGCCGCCGCGACCGGTCCGGCGGCGTACGCGACCTTCTACGGGGTCGCGACCGGCTGGTTCGGCATCCTCGTCGGCGTCGGGCTGACGTGGGTCTTCTTCCAGCACATGATGAGCGGCATCCGCCACCTCGTGATGGACACCGGTGCGGCGCTCGAGGTTCATGCCAGCCAGACCTTTGCGACCATGACGATCGTCGGCTCGCTCGTCCTGACCGCGCTGACCTGGGCCGCGATCTACTTCACCAAGGGCATCTGAGAATGGGCACGGGAACCGAGATCGGCCGGGTCCGCGGGCTCGGCGCGGCAAAAAGCGGCGTCGGACATTGGTGGCAGCAACGCGTCACCGCGATCGCCAACGTCGCGTTATTGCTGTGGTTCGTCATCAGCCTCGTGCGTATGCCGGGGCTCGATTATGCGAGCGTCGTGCTGTGGCTGCGACAGCCTGTCGCTGCGATACCGATGCTCCTTCTCATTGTTTCGGTCTTCTACCATTTCCGTCTGGGCGTGCAGGTCTTCATCGAGGATTACCTGCACAACGAAGGGACCAAGCTGCTCGCGCTGCTGGCCCTTAATTTCTACGCACTCGGGGGTGCGGCAGCCGCCGTATTCGCGGTGCTGAAGATCGCGCTAGGAGCGTAGTTTATGGCCGAAGCGTATAAGATCATCGATCACACCTACGACGCGGTCGTCGTCGGCGCGGGTGGCTCGGGCCTCCGCGCGGCGATGGGCATCGCCGAAACCGGGTTGAAGGTTGCGTGCATCACCAAGGTGTTCCCGACGCGGTCGCACACCGTCGCGGCGCAGGGCGGCATCGCGGCGTCGCTCGGCAACATGGGGCCTGACCACTGGCAGTGGCACATGTACGACACCGTCAAGGGGTCGGACTGGCTCGGCGACCAGGACGCGATCGAATATCTCTGCCGTGAAGCCCCCAAGGCGGTCTACGAACTCGAGCATTTCGGCGTGCCGTTCAGCCGGACCGAGGAAGGCAAGATCTACCAGCGCGCGTTCGGCGGCATGACGCAAAACATGGGCGATGGCCCCCCGGCGCAGCGCACCTGCGCCGCCGCCGATCGCACCGGCCACGCGATGCTCCACGCGCTGTATCAACAGAGCCTCAAGCACGACACCGACTTCTACATTGAATATTTCGCGATCGACCTGATCATGGTCGACGGCGCGTGCAAGGGCGTCATCGCGCTCAACATGGAAGACGGCAGCATCCACCGCTTCCGCTCGCACAGCGTCGTGCTCGCGACCGGCGGCTACGGGCGCTGCTATTTCTCGGCGACCTCGGCGCACACCTCGACCGGCGACGGCGGCGGCATGGCGATCCGCGCCGGCGTGCCGATGCAGGACATGGAGTTCGTCCAGTTCCACCCGACCGGCATCTACGGCGCCGGCGTCCTCATCACCGAGGGCGCGCGCGGCGAGGGCGGTTACCTGACCAACGCGCAGGGCGAGCGCTTCATGGAGCGCTACGCCCCGTCGGCGAAGGACCTCGCCAGCCGCGACGTCGTCAGCCGCTCGATGGCGATGGAGATCCGCGAAGGCCGCGGCGTCGGCGCCGAGGGCGATCACATCAACCTCCACCTCAACCACATCGACCCGGCGGTCCTCCACGAACGCCTGCCCGGCATCAGCGAAACCGCGAAGATCTTCGCCGGGGTCGATGTCACCAAGGAGCCGATTCCGGTCACGCCGACGGTTCATTACAACATGGGCGGCATCCCGACGAACTATCACGGCGAAGTCGTCACGCTGAAGGACGGCGATCCGGATTCGGTCGTCCCCGGCCTGTTCGCAGTGGGGGAGGCGGCGTGCGTCTCGGTCCACGGCGCGAACCGCCTCGGGTCGAACAGCCTGATCGACCTCGTCGTCTTCGGGCGCGCGACTGCACACCGCGTCGGCGCGACGATCAAGCCCTTCACCGCGCACAGCCCGCTGCCCAAGGACAGCGCCGACTTCGCGCTCGGACGCCTCGACGGCTACCGCCACAGCAAGGGCGGTTCTCCGACGGCGGCGGTGCGCGGCGCGATGCAGAAGACGATGCAGGCGAACGCCGGCGTCTTCCGCACTTCCGAGGTTCTCGAGGAAGGCCAGCGCAAGATCGACGCGATCTATCAGCAGATGGCCGACATCGGCATCGCCGACCGCAGCATGGTGTTCAACACCGACCTGATCGAGACGATGGAACTCGATAACATGATCGGCCAGGCCGTCCTGACGATGCACATGGCCGCCAACCGCCACGAAAGCCGCGGCGCGCACATGCACGAGGACTTCCCCAAGCGCGACGACGAAGCGTGGATGAAGCACTCGCTGGGCTGGTTCAGGGACGGCTCGGTGCGGCTCGATACGCGGCCGGTGCACAGTTACACGCTGAGCGACGAGATCGCGTACATCAAGCCGAAGGCGCGGGTTTACTAAACCCGCGTCCCCGCGTCGTCAGACCGAGAAACCGCCGTCGACGTCGATCGTCGTGCCGGTGATGTAGCTCGACTCGTCGCTGGCGAGGAATGCGGTCAGGTTGGCGACCTCGTCGGCGGTGCCGTAGCGCTTGAGTGGCGTCAGCGATGTCAGCAGCGTGGCGAAATCGCCGGTCGCCGGGTTGAGGTCGGTGTCGATCGGGCCGGGCTGGACGACGTTGACGAGAATGTTGCGCGGGGCGAGGTCCTGCGCCCAGCCACGCGCGAGGCCCGCGACCGCTGCCTTGGTCGCACCATAAACCGCGACGCCGGGAAAGGGCGCGGTGTGGCCGTTGACGCTGCC
>JAYTTV010000087.1:0-8739 GCA_043745075.1 Sphingomonadaceae bacterium | reverse complement strand
CGGACGATCCGCTCGAAGCCGGGCTCGAGATCATGGCGCAACCGCCCGGCAAGAAGCTGCAATCGTTGACGCTATTGTCGGGGGGCGAGCAGGCGTTGACCGCGACCGCGCTGATCTTCGCGCTGTTCCTGACGACCCCGTCACCGCTGTGCGTCCTCGACGAGGTCGATGCGCCATTGGACGATGCCAACGTCGAGCGCTTCTGCGACCTGCTCGACCGGATGGCCGAAACCACCGCCACGCGATTCCTGATCGTCACCCACAATGCCGTGACGATGAGCCGGATGCACCGGTTGTACGGCGTGACGATGGCCGAGCCGGGGGTCAGCCAACTCGTCTCGGTCGATCTCCGCGCCGCCGAACACCTGCTGGCGGCAGAATGAGCAGCGTGGCGACGCGCGCGGCACAATAGTTGACTTGCGGCACCCCCATCCCTAGACGGACCGGGCTTCGGCGGGCGACTGCCGGGGCTGTGCGGGGCTGTTCCCGCCGTCCGTCCGAGGAACTCCGGTGACCCGCCCGCGACCGACCGACGTGCCCGAATCGTTCGAGGCTCGCCTGGCCGCCGCGAAGGCGCGTAACGACCCGGTCGACCCGATGCGGGTGGCGAGTGGAGCCATGGGTCAGGGTTTCCGCTTTGCGCTGGAAATCGTGATCACGACTGTCGTTGGCAGCGCCATCGGCTGGCAGCTCGACAAATGGTTGGGCAGCAAGCCGTGGATGTTGCTGTTGTTCATGCTGCTGGGGCTGGCGGCGGGGTTCATCAATCTGTTTCGCGCGGTCGGCGCCGAACAGAAATTGGTCGATGCCCAGCCGATCCCCCCATCGGTCCCTGATGACGTTGAGGATTGAAGTTGGTCCGTCCGCAGCTCGAACAGTTCGAAATCCACCGGATGGTTCCGGCGACGACGCTCGGCTACGACGTGTCGTTCACCAATGCGTCGCTGTTCATGCTGATCACGCTCGTCGGCGTCTGGGCGTTCCTGTCGCTCGGGATGCGCCGCGCGACGCTCGTTCCCGGGCGCTGGCAGTCGGCGGTCGAGATGGTCCATGAATTCGTCGTCGGCATGGTCGACGAGAATATCGGGCTCAAGGGCCGCGCCTATGTCCCGTTCATCTTCGCGCTGTTCGTCTTCATTCTGTTCGCCAACATCCTCGGATTGTTGCCGTTTGCCTTTGCCGTCACCAGCCACATCTGGGTGACCTTCGCGTTCGCCGCATTCATCTTCCTGCTCTGCGTCGGCATCGGCTTTGCCAAGCACGGCCTCCATTTCTTCGAGCTGTTCGTCCCGCCGCAGACCCCCGTCATCCTGCTGCCGCTGATCGTCCTGATCGAGCTGATCTCGTTCGTATCGCGGCCGCTGACCCTGTCGGTCCGCCTGTTCGCCAACATGACCGCCGGGCACATCCTGCTGCAGGTCTTCGCGGGCTTCATCGTCAGCCTCGGCCTCGCCGGCGGCGCATTCTGGCTGCTCGGCATTCTCCCGCTGGTGATGAACGTCGCGCTCTATGCGCTCGAATTGCTCGTCGCGGTCGTGCAGGCGTATGTCTTTGCGCTGCTGACGTGTGTCTACCTCAACGACTCGATCAACCTCTCGCACTAAGGGACTGAATAATGGACGCAACCGCCGCCAAGCTCATCGGAGCCGGCATCGCCACTTTCGGGATGGGCCTCGCCGCTCTCGGCGTCGGCATCATCTTCGGCCTGTTCCTCCAGGGCGCACTTCGCAATCCCGCCGCCGCCAACTCGCAGCGTCCGAACCTGCTGTTCGGCTTCGCCGTGACCGAAGCGCTCGGCATCTTCAGCTTCCTCGTCGCGCTGATCCTGCTGTTCGTCGTCTAAGACCAGCGATCACGAGGGGAGGGCGGAATGCCTCAGTTTGATCCTTCGGTCGCGGTTCCGCAGATCGCATGGCTGATCGCGGTGTTCGCGGTCCTGTACCTGATCGTCCGCGCGTCGTTGCCTAAGGTCGAGCGCGTCGCGCTCAACCGCGCGGGGGTGATCGGCGACGATCTCAACCACGCCGAGATGGCGAAATCGAGCGCGGGTGCGGTCATCGCCGAATATGAGGCGACGCTGGCGACCGCGCGCTCTGCGGCGATGAAGCTCGCGGGTGACGCCAAAACCGCGACGTCGGGCGAGACGGCGGCGAAGCTCAAGGACATCGAGGCCGAGCTTGCGGTGAAGACCGCCGGTGCTGCCGCGCGGATCGAAACCGCGAAAACCGAGGCGCTCGCCAACCTCCGCACCGTCGCCGAGGACGCAACTGCCGATATCGTCGAGCGGCTGACCGGGCGCCGGCCGGCTGCCGACGAGGTCGCCGCCACCGTCGCTGCGGTCGCGACGACCGGCAACGCGGTCGCGGCGTAAGGATTACCCATGGCCGAATCCGTTCCCGAGATCGCCGGCGTCCCCACCACCGGGGGCACCGAGCAACCGCATCAGCTGAAGTGGCTCGGCATCGACGCCGAGGGCTATATCGCGATCGCCTTCGTCATCTTCGTCGGGCTGTTGCTCTACGTCAAAGTCCCGAAGATGATCGCCGAAGCGCTCGATGGGCGCGCGACCAAGGTTCGCGCCGATCTCGACGAAGCGAAGCGGCTGCGCGCCGAGGCCGAGGCGCTGCTCGCCGGATACAAGACGAAGGCCGAGACCGCGAGCCACGACGCCGAACACATCCTCAGCACCGCCAAGACCGAAGCCGCCGCGATCGTCGCCGACGCCCGCGTCCAGGCCGAGGCGGTGATCGCTCGTCGCACCGCGCTCGCCGAAACCAAGATCGCCGCCGCCGAGCGTGCCGCCGAAGCCTCGGTCCGCGCGCAGGCGGTCGACTTCGCCACCGCGGCGGCGCGGCGTATCATCGTCGCCCACGACGACCCAGCGGAAGCCGCGCGCCTGACCAGCGCCGCGATCAGCGAGCTCGATCGTCGTCTGCACTAGGCTGGCGTCGCTGGCGTTACCGAATCCGTAGCTGCATCGTCATCCCGGCGAAGGCCGGGACCCACGGTCGAGCAGGCGTCGCACCTCATTTCGCGCTCGACAGTGGTTCCCGGCCTTCGCCGGGATGACGAGTGCGTGCGGAAAAAAGCTGGTTGACCCGGCAAAGCCCAAACGCCGCATTGCCTACCGAGCGTACAGGCGCGCGATCTCCTATCCCCTAGGAAATCGCGCGCCTGCCGCCCGCTCGGTTGCCCACCCACTCGTCACAACGACCGTTCGTCCCGGCCGCCGGATTCCTTGTCGCCTCGGACCGCTAGCCTCCCTCAGGCCGCGACCGCCCGCGCCGTCATCGGACGCCGCCGCAGCACCGCTCCGGTCGCACCGAAGCCGATCAGCATCATTGCCCACGACGCCGGTTCGGGCACGCCGCCGACCGGCGGCGTCACGGGATCGTGATTGATCGCACCGACTTCGGCTGCCGTCAGCACGCCGTCGTAGAAGCGCGCGGACGCGATGTTCGCTGTCGACCATTCGCCCTGGCCGCCGCCCATGTCGTTGTCGATGAACAGATTGATCAGCCCGCCCGGCAGCAGGTCGAGCGAATTCGTCGTCGTCGTGAACGAGCCGACTCCGTCAATATAGCCGGTGACGTTGTTCAGACCCGATGGGCCGACGGTCAGCGCGACGTTGCGATAGACGCCATTGTTGAAGGCGACGCTGCTGCCGCTGATCGGATAGACGTCGAGCTGGTTCGACGGGTCAACGTAGAAGCCCGCGTCCGACCCTCGATTGGTCACATCGAGGATCCGCCGCCATGCGTTCTGGCGATCGAAGAACTCGAAGGTCAGCGCAACCGAGTAGCTGTCGCTGGTCAGCAGCCCGGTGCTGCTGAACGCGAGGTCGCCCTGATTGGCGTTCGCGTTGGTCCCGCCGACGAAATACACCTGCCGCGCGCTGCCATAGACGCTGTCGTTGACGAAGCCGCTCGTCCCCGACGGGTCGATCGCGACGAGGTCGGGCGCTCCGGCGGTCGACGATGCAAGCGTGTTGTCGAAGAAATAGCTCGCCTTGAGCGTCGCCGCGTCGGCGTTCGCCGAGACGGTTAGGGCAAGAAGTGAGAGGCCGATGGCGAGCGACTGGCGGAGGCGAGACATCGGAGAACTCTCTGGCAGGACTGAATTTCAGCAACCCTATTGGCCCAGACCGATGTCAGGAACCCTCCGTTCAGAGGGTTAACGTAAATGTAATATTCATTCTCCTGCCCCCCTTTTTCAGATGTCGATGATGCCGAACGACGTCGCCGTCGCGACCATTTCGGCCCGTGTTCGCGCCTTCAGCCGACGCTTCGCCTTCTCGACGAACTCGTGCGCGGTCGAGACCGCGACGCCGAGCTCGCTCGCGATCGCCGCGTCCGATTTGCCCCGGGCGACGAGTCGCAGGCTGGAGATCTCGCGCTCGGTCAGGCCCATCGGCGGCAGGGCAAAACCGCATCGGGCGACGAGGGTCCGGACATGGCTATGGAGGCAGGTCGAGATCAGGCAGAGATACGCGCGGAGGGCCGGGTCGGCGATCTCGCGATGCCCGACCATGCTGACCAGTCCGGCGCGCGTCCCGATCGTCGGCATCGGCACGACGAGGCCGTCGACCCAACCCGCCGCGGCCGCGCCGTCGAGCGCCGCGCGGCCGGCGCGCGCCATCGCCCGGTCGGCGCGCGCCATCGCCCGGTCGGCGCGAAGATCGCTCCACGTAAACGGCTCGCGGCGAGTGGCGAGCGCGTCGACCAGCGGGTCGCGGTCGATCATCCCGGTCCCGACGTAGAATCGTGTCCACGCATCGGGCCAGTCGATGATGTAGAAAACGGTACGATCGCGATCGGCGAGGTCGACTTCGCCACAGGCGAAGATGTCGAACCCGTGGGGCTGGATCGTCGCGCGAAACAGCGAACCACACGCCGCGGGGGAGTCGAGCCGCCGCAATTCCGTGTTGAAAGCCGAGGCGTCCTGCTGGCTCAACCCGCCCCTTCGAAGTCTTTGGCCGACCCTAACCGTGTGATTGGTACGGTTCAAGACGATCATCGTCGAGATCGCCTGCGGGGAGCGGCGGATGCGGCATGGCGGCCACGTCGCGCGGATCGTGGTGCGGCGATGTGCGGGCGGTGTGCGCGCGGCGAAACGGGTAACTGAGTTTCACTTTGCCATTCGCCGCCCGATACTAGATATGGTAGTCTCTTTGTCAGCAACCGGGCGAAAACATGCCGCGTGAAATTATTGCCATCGGTGCCGATCATGCCGGCTTCGCGATGAAGACGGTTCTCGCCGCCGACCTCGGCAAGATGGGCTATGACGTCCTCGATCTTGGCACCAATAGCGAGGTCTCGGTCGACTATCCCGACTTCGGTTTCGCCGTGGGACGCGCGGTGACTCGCGGCGATGCGGTACGCGGTATTCTCGTCTGCGGGACCGGGATCGGCATGACGATCGCCGCCAACCGCGACCCCGGCGTCCGCGCCGCTTTGTGCACCAGCGGGCTGATGGCGCGGCTGGCGCGCGAGCATAACGACGCCAACGTCATGGCGCTCGGCAGCCGGATCGTCGGCATCGAGGTCGCGCGCGAGTGCGTCCGCCAGTTCCTCAGCACGAGCTACGGCGGCGGACGTCACGCCGACCGCGTCGCCAAGCTGTCGCATCCCGCCTATGAAGAGGCCGCCGAATGAGCCCCGCCACCGTCCGCGCCACCGCCGATGTTGCCCCACAAGTTGCTGGTTACGAAGGATTTTTCAGCGATCCGGTCGAGGGCGAGATAGCCCGCGCGATCGCGATGGAGCTCGACCGGCAGCAGAACCAGATCGAACTGATCGCGTCGGAGAACATCGTCAGTCGCGCCGTGCTCGACGCGCAAGGGTCGATCTTCACCAACAAATACGCCGAGGGTTACCCGGGCAAGCGCTATTACCAGGGCTGCGCACCATCGGATATTGTCGAGTCGCTGGCGATCGAGCGGGCGAAGGCACTGTTCGATTGCGCTTATGCCAACGTCCAGCCGCATTCGGGCGCGCAGGCGAACGGCGCGGTGATGCTCGCGCTGGTCAAGCCGGGTGAGACGATCCTCGGCATGTCGCTCGATGCCGGCGGACATCTGACCCACGGCGCGGCGCCGTCGATGTCGGGCAAATGGTTCGACGCGGTCCAGTACGGCGTGCGCCGCGAGGACCATCTGATCGACTATGACGCGGTTGCCGAACTCGCTGAAAAGCATCGCCCGAAGCTGATCATCGCCGGCGGCTCGGCGTACCCGCGGGTGATCGATTTCGCCCGTTTCCGCGCGATCGCCGATTCGGTCGGGGCACTACTAATGGTAGACATGGCACACTTCGCCGGTCTGGTCGCCGCCGGCATCCACCCAAGCCCGCTGCCGCACGCCCATGTGGTTACAACGACGACGCACAAGACCCTGCGCGGGCCGCGCGGCGGTATGATCCTGTCGAACGATGTCGACCTTGGCAAGAAGTTCAATTCGGCGGTGTTCCCGGGGATGCAGGGCGGCCCGCTGATGCACGTCATCGCCGCTAAGGCGGTCGCCTTTGGCGAGGCTTTGCGCCCTGAATTCAAGGACTACGCCCGCGCCGTGGTGACCAATGCGCAGGTGCTCGCGGCCAAGCTCGTCGCGCGCGGCTGTGCCGTCGTCGCCGGGGGAACCGACACGCATCTGGCACTGATCGACCTCAGCCCGAAGAACCTCACCGGCAAGGATGCCGACGAAGCGCTCGAGCGGGCAGGGATCACCTGCAACAAGAACGGCATCCCGTTCGACCCGCTGCCCCCGACCAAGACGAGCGGCATTCGCGTCGGCTCCCCCGCCGGCACCACCCGCGGCTTCGGCGTCGCTGAATTCGGCGCGATCGGCGACATGATTGCTGATGTTCTCGATGGGCTTGCGGCGAACGGCGAAGGTGGCAACCACGCGGTCGAGGCGGCGGTCAACGTCCGCGTCCGGGCGTTGTGCGCGCGTTTCCCGATCTATCCGGCGGCGTAAAAGGCCGTGCGCTGCCCCTTTTGCGCCAACGACGACAGCCAGGTTAAGGACAGCCGTCCGACCGAGGACGGTGGCGCGATCCGGCGTCGGCGCCAGTGCCCCGCCTGCGGTGCGCGCTTCACCACCTTCGAGCGGATCCAGTTGCGCGAGATGATCGTCGTCAAGAAGTCGGGCAAGCGCGAGGTGTTCGATCGCGATAAGCTTGCCAAGTCGATCGAGATCGCCTGCCGCAAGCGTCCGATTGAACCGCAGCGGATCGAACGGCTGGTCAACGGTGTCGTCCGGCGGCTCGAATCGTCGGGCGAGGCCGAACTCGGCGTCGGCCTCGTCGGCGAGATGGTGATGGAGGGGCTGCAGACGCTCGATCCCGTCGCCTATATCCGATTCGCCAGCGTTTATCGCGACTTCCGCGAGGCGCGCGATTTCGAGACGTTCGCCGGTGCGCTCGGAGTCGGCAAGACCGCGCTCGACAAGAGCGACCGCCCGCTGCCGCGCCTCGTTGGCGAGGCGGAGTGAGCGAGACCGGGTCGCCGCCGCCCGCCGTCATCCTCGTCCGTCCGCAGCTTGGGGCGAACATCGGGGCGTGCGCGCGGGCGATGCTCAACTTCGGGCTGACCGACCTGCGGCTTGTTGTGCCGCGCGATGGCTGGCCGAACCCCGATGCCGGGCCGTCGGCGAGTGGGGCCGACCAGCTGCTGGCCGATGCGCGGGTGTTCGAGACGGTCGCGGCGGCGGTTGCCGATCTAAACTTCGTCTACGCGACGACGCTGCGAAACCGCGCCCTGACGCGCCCGGTCGTTACCCCGGCACAGGCGGCGAGCGAGACGCGCGACCGCCGCGAACCGAGCGGCCTGATGTTCGGACCCGAACGGTCGGGCCTTGAAACCGATGATCTCGCGCTGGCGCATGCGATCCTGACGATCCCGGTCAACCCGGATTTCGGCTCGCTCAACCTCGCTCAGGCGGTCTTGATCAATGCTTACGAATGGTTTCGGACCGGCGATGCGACTCCGGCGACAACTTTTGTCAACTACGAAGGTCCGGCGCTCCACGCCGATCTCGAGCGCTTGATCGTCGCGGTCGACGCGGATCTCGAGGCAGCCGGCTATTACGGGACGACGACCCGCGTCGCGATTGCTCGCCGTCTCGTGCGCAATTTGCTTACGCGACCGGCGTTCAGTGACAATGAAGTGCGGACGTTGCGCGGTGTCTTCCGCGCGCTGGCTCACCCGCGCCGGACGACCGGCGCGGATGATAGTCCAATCGGTTAGGCGACCTGAGCGACCGCGGCGTCGGCGCGTTCGGGGTCGCGCAGCGCATAGCCGCGGCCCCAGACGGTTTCGATGCACGTCGCGGCATTGTCGCCGGCATTCGCCAGCTTCTTGCGAAGCTTGCAGACGAACACGTCGATGATCTTGAGCTCGGGCTCGTCGCGACCGCCATAGAGGTGGGTCAGGAACATTTCCTTAGTCAGCGTCATGCCCTTGCGCAGCGACAGCAGCTCGAGGATCGAATATTCCTTGCCGGTCAGCGCAACGCGATGATTGTCGACGGTGACGAGCCGCGCCGAAAGGTCGATCGCCATGGCACCGGTACGGATGATCGACTCGGCATGGCCCCTGGAACGACGGACAAGTGCATGAAGTCGCGCGACAAGTTCGTCGCGCTGGAAGGGCTTGGTGACATAATCGTCGGCGCCGAAGCCGAAGCCGCTGACCTTGGTCGCGGTCTCGGCGTCGCCCGACAGGATCATCACCGGGGTGGTG
>JAYTTV010000086.1:0-8742 GCA_043745075.1 Sphingomonadaceae bacterium | reverse complement strand
GATCATCGGCATTCTGCGACTCCTAAGTCGGCGATCTGCCTTGGGGGCGATTTGGAGTGCGAGCGTGAGCGAGAAAACGATCATCACCTGTGCGGTGACCGGCAGTTCGCCGATGCCGAACCACCCGAATTTCCCGTTCCGGCCCGAGCATGTCGCCAATGAGGCGCTTGCTGCGGCGGAGGCCGGGGCCTCGATCATCCACCTCCATGTCCGCGACCGCGACAACGGCGCGCCGAGCCAGGCGCTCGACGATTACCGCGAGGTCGTCGGCATGATCCGCGCGAAGAACGATGCGGTGATCCTCAACGTCACCACCGGCCCGGGCTGCACTTGGATGCAGAGCGCCGCCGATCCTGCGGTCGCCGGCAAGGGCACGCTGATGTTCACCGCCGAGCGCCGCCTCGAGCATATTCTCGATTTGAAGCCCGACCTGTGCACGCTCGACATCTGCACGATGCAGCTGTGGGGCGGGGTCGCGATCAACCTCGAGCCGATGATCACCCGGATGGGCGGCATGATCCAGGACGCGGGGGTCATGCCCGAGATCGAGTGTTTCGAGGCAGGCGACTTCGTCTTCGCCGACGATTTGATGGCAAAGGGCGCGATCCCGAAAAACGCGCCCTTCTCGTTCGTCCTCGGGACCAAATACGGCCTGCCGGCGACGACCGAGGCGATGACCTACAGCAAGAACCAGCTGCCGCGCGGCGCCGTCTGGACCGGCTTCGGGGTCAGCCGGCATTCGTTCCCGATGGCGGCGCAGGCGGTGCTGCTCGGCGGCCATGTCCGCGTCGGCTTCGAGGACACGATCTATTTGCGGCACGGCAAGCTGGCCGCGGGCAATGCCGACCTCGTCAACTGGGGCGTCGAACTGGTCGACCGGCTCGGCGGCGATGTCGCGAGTATCGACGAAGCGCGTGAAATGCTCGGGCTGAAGCACTGAGCTGCACGATAATTACACCTGGGGAAGAACGACGATGACCGACCAAATTGATACGCCGATGGCCGACGTGCGCGGCAAGACCGCCTTTATCACCGGCGGTGCGAATGGCATCGGGCTGGGCATCGCCCGCGCCTTGGTCAGGGCCGGAGCCAATGTCGTCATCGCCGACATCCGCGACAGTGCGCTGGCCGAGGCGCGCGCCTCGCTCGGTGCCGACGCGCAGGTCGAGACGGTCCAGCTCGACGTCACCGACCGTGCCGGGTTCGCCCGCGCCGCCGACGCCGCCGAGGCGCGCTTCGGCAAGATCCACATGCTGATCGGCAATGCCGGCGTCGGCATCATGGGGCCGATCATCGAGGCGCGCTACGACGACTGGGACTGGGCGATGGATGTCAATTTCGGCGGCGTGATCAACGGCCTCGTCACGATCCTGCCGCGCATCCGGGCGCACGGCGAAGGCGGCCAGATCGTGACGACCTCGTCGCAGTCGGCGCTGATCCCGATCTCGTTCTCGGCGACCTATACCGCGGCCAAGGCGGCGGTGCTCGGCCTGTCCGAAGCGATCCGCGGCGAACTCGCGGCGCATAATATCGGTGTGTCCGCGTTCATGCCGGGGCCGGTCCAGAGCAATATCGGCCGGTCGGGCGAATTGCGGCCCGACACGTACAAGCACGACACCGGCTATCTGGCGCGCGAGGAGGCACTCGAAAAGCGCCCGGTGTCGCCGTTGTGGATGACGGCCGACGAGGTCGGCGAGCGCGTCCTCGCGGGTATAAAGGCGAACGATCTCTACATCATGACCCACCCCGAATTCGCCAAGGGAATGCGGACCCGCTTCGACGCGATCCTCGCATCGATGCCCGATGAGCCGATCAACCACGAGCGCGCCGAGGCGATCGGCTTCCTGCTCGGCAACACGCAGTTCGACGACCAGCTCGCGCGACGGACGGCGTCGCCGGTCAAGCTCGGGGAGACGGCGGCGTGACCAAGGTCGCAGGCCGCACCGCGTTCATCACCGGCGGCGGATCAGGGGTCGCGCTCGGCCAGGCGAAAGTCTTCGCCGCGGCGGGATGCAAGGTCGCGATCGCCGACATCCGCCAGGACCACCTCGACGAGGCGATGGAGTATTTCGGCGGCACCGGCTTCGAGGTGATGCCGGTCAAGCTCGATATCACCGACCGCGCGTCCTATGCGGCGGCGGCCGACGCCGTCGAGGCGAAGCTCGGTCCGGTCGAATTGCTGTTCAACACCGCCGGGGTGTCGATCTTCGGGCCGCTGCAGAATGCGACGTACGACGACTGGGACTGGCAGCTCGACGTCAACGTCCGCGGCGTGATCAACGGTATCCAGACCTTCGTGCCGCGGATGATCGCGCGCGGTAACGGCGGGCATGTCATCAACACCGCATCGATGTCGGCGTTCGTCGCGCTCAAGGGGACCGGCATCTATTGCACGTCGAAGATGGCGATACGGGGCCTGTCCGAATGTCTCGCGCTCGACCTCGCCGAGCATGGCATCGGCGTGTCGATGCTGTGCCCGGGAGCGGTCAACACCAATATCCACGAAGCCGTGCTGACGCGCCCGGCGCATCAGCAGCAGACCGGCTATTACGGCGCTGACCCCGAGTTGTTCGCGCATCTGAAGCGGGTCATATCGGTCGGGATGGAGCCCGAGACGCTGGCGAAGTACGTTCTCGCGGGGGTCGAGGCCGACGAGCTGTATATCCTGCCGTATCCCGAATTTCGCGGCCCGCTCGAGGATATCCATGCGCGCGTGATGGCGGCGCTGGCCAATCCCGAGGACGATCCCGAATATGAAGCGCGCGCCGCGCATGGCGTGCCGGGTGGACGCAAGCCGGAGACTGCGGACGGTTAACGCCGCGGGCGTAGGCGAGTTGCCCGCGCTGCGCTAAGCTTTGACGCGAAGGAGACTGGCGGCATGACGGTTGAGGCGCTTGACCACGTCAACATCATCACCGCCGATCTCGATCGCGCGGAGGCATTCTACCGCGACCTGCTCCAGCTCGACTCGCGTCCCGCGCCGCCGCCGCTGACCCCGGCGAATGCGCGGTGGATGTACGACAGCGGCGGTCGCGCCGTCGTCCACCTCAACAGCCTCGCCGCGCCACGCGCCTTCGATCGCCCGGTCGCGCCCGGACCGACCGGCGCGCTCCACCACGTCGCGCTGCGCTGCGCGGGTCATGCCGAGACGCTCGACCGGATCGCGGCGATGGCTTTGGAGCATCGGGGGAACGACTTGCCCGCGATCGGCCTGCGTCAGATCTTCGTGAGCGACCCCGACGGCGTCCTGCTCGAGCTCAACTTCTTCGGCGCGTGATCACTGGACGTGGCCCGACCACGTCCGCAATCCCGGCTGGGTATGATCGGGCATCGCCAGCGCCTGCGCTATCGCGGGCCGCGCGGTAACCCGGTCGCGCCACTCGACGAGACGCGGCGCGCGCTTCGCAATCTCCATCGCCGGGAACATCCGCTCGACCATCATGCCGCAGTGCGAGTAGAAATTGATATCGGCGAGCGTGTAGGTTTCGCCCGCGAGCCACGGCGCCCGACCGAGCTGCGCCTCGATCTTGTCGACGGCATACTCGATCTTGGCGGTCGCGTCGGCGAGCTGCGCTTCCGAAAAGCCCGAGCGGGCGGTCATCCATTTCTTGCGCTGGTCGGGGAGCGGAATGCGCTCCATCAGCGCCTCGAATTCCCCCGACTCGATCCCGCGCGTGACGACGCCGATCATCCGGTGCCAGCCGTGCATCGAGACGTGGTTCATCACATGCTCGTCGACGAACTTGTTCCAGTACCGCATCCGCGCATTGCCCTCGGGCGTGTTCGGCCGCAGCGCGGGAGCGTCGGGAAAGGCGTCCTCGAGATATTCGTTGATGACGGTGGTGTGGGTGACGATCGTGCCGTCATGGTCGAGGACGGGCACCTGGCCTTCGGGATTGATCGCGGTGAACCACTCCGCGTGCTGCTCGAACTCGTGCAGGTTCACATAGATGCTGTCGAAGGCGAGCCCCTTTTCGAACAGCGGGGCCATCGACTTGAGCGAATTGGCCAGCGGCTCGGCGTGGTAGTAACGGATCGCCATCGATAGTTCCTAGAGCGTGAGGGTGCCGAGGATGCCGCCGTCGACCGCGAGCGACTGGCCGGTGACATGGCTCGCCGCATCGGACAGCAGGAAGGCAGCGACCTCGGCGAGTTCGGCGGCGGTGCCGGTGCGCTTCTGCGGCGTACGTGCCTCCATCGCCGCGAAGGCATCGGGGCCGAGGCTGTCGAGCATCTCGGTGACGATGAAGCCCGGGACGATGCAGTTGACCCGGACACCGTGCGGCGCGGCCTCGAGCGCGGCGGCGCGCGCCAGCCCAAGCACGCCGTGCTTCGACGCGACATAGCCGGGATTGTGCGCCATGCCGCGTTCGCTGGCGAGGCTGCCGGTGACGAGGATCGCCCCGCGGCGGCGTGTCATCATGCCGGGCAGCACGCGCTTCATCGCCCAGAACGGCGACAGGAGGTTGATCCGCAGGACGTCCTCGAACACCACCTCGTCGTATTCGGTGAAGGCCGCGAACTTGCCCCCGGTCCCGGCATTGGCGAACAGGCCGTCGACCGGGCCGAGCGCGGCTTCGGCACGGTCGATCGCGCCGAGCAAGGCGTCGCGGTCGCCGACGTCGGCGACGGCGGCAAAGGTCGTCCCGCCGGCTTCCGCCTGAACCGCCGCCAGCGCCTCGGCGCGCCGTGCGATCAGCGAGACCTTCGCGCCGCGGCTCGCGAGCACGATCGCGGTGGCGCGGCCGATGCCCGATGATGCGCCGGTGACGACGATATGGCGGCCGGCGAAGTCGCTCACCCCAGCCCCAGCACGCGAACCGCATTGTCCTTCATGATCAGCGGCATGACATCTTCGCGGAAGCCCGCTTCGGTCGCCGCCGCGAGCCACTTATCGGGGCGGATCAGCGGCCAGTCCGACCCGAACATCATCTTATGCTTGAGCTGGGTATTGGCATACTGAATGACCTGCTTGGGGAAATACTTCGGCGACCAGCCCGACAGGTCGATGAAGACATTGTCCTTGTGCAGCGCCATCGACAGGCTCTCGTCGGTCCACGGCCAGCTCGGATGCGCGAGGATGATCTTCATGTCGGGGAAGTCGACAGCGACGTCGTCGACGAGCATCGGCTGGCCGTATTTGAGCCGCAGGCCGCCGCCGCCGGGCATGCCGGTACCCATCCCCGAATGGCCGGTATGGAAGATCGCCGGAAGCTTATATTCGGCGATTACCTCGTAGATCGGATATGCCATCCGGTCGCCGGGGTCGGCGTTCTGCGCGATGCCGTGGAACTTGAAGCCCTTGACCCCGTGGTTCTCGACGAGGTCGCGTGCCTCGCGCGCACCCATCTTGCCCTTGTGCGGGTCGATCGAGGCGAACGGGATGACGATGTCGCTGTGCTCGGCGGCGATGTCGGCAACCTCGTAGTTGCTGATCCGCTTGGTCCCCATGCCCGACTCGGCGTCAACGGTGAAGAGGCAGAAGGCGATGTTCTGCGCGCGGTAATAGTCGATCGTCTCGGGGATCGTCGGGCGCTTGCGGTCGGCCTTGAAGTAGGTCGAGGCGGCGTCGAAGAACTTCGCCATGACCGGGTCCTCGGGATCGTGGCACGAGACCTCGGCATGGACGTGCACGTCGATCGCGATGACTTTTGACGGGTCGATGGGCATGGTTACAGCGTCCTGTGGTCGGTGCGCGGCTAGCGGTCGCGGGCTTCGGCGAAGGTCAATTGACCAGCCGATCGCTGTGCCAATAGTCCGACCGCAGCGCCTTCTTGTCCATCTTGCCGGCAGGGGTCCGCGGGATCGACGCGACGAAGGCGACGCTTTTCGGTGCCTTGACGCCGCCGAGGCGCGCTTTGGCGTGCGCGATGATCGTCGCCGCGTCGATGCCGTCGGCGACGACGATAGCGTGGACCGCCTCGCCCCATTTGTCGTGCGGCACGCCGATCACCGCGCACTCGCTGACCTCGCCGAGCTCGGTGACCGCCGCCTCGACCTCGGCGGTGAAGACGTTGAAGCCGCCGGTGACGACCATGTCCTTCTTGCGGTCGACGATATAGAGGTACCCGTCGGGGTCGCGCCACGCGACGTCGCCCGTATGGTGCCAGCCGAACTGACGCGCCTCGGCGGTCGCGGCGGGCAATTCGAAATACTCCTTCGAGACGAGCGCGCCGCGGACCACGATCTCGCCGCGGATGCCGTCGGCGACGATTATCCCCGCGTCGTCCATGATCGCGACCTGGACCGACCGGGTCGGGCGGCCGCAACTCGCGAGCCGCTCGGGATGATCCCCGGCGGCGGCGGCGGCAACGTCCTCGGGCGACAGCCACGTCGTGATCATCGGCGATTCGACCTGCCCGTATGCCTGGCAGAGGCACGGCCCGAAGACGTGCACCGCCTGCCGCAGTTTCTCGGGCGACACCGGCGAGCCGACGAGGATGAAGAAGCACAGTGACGACATGTCGTGGCGGCCGAGCTCGGGCGAGCCGAGCAGTCCGTACAGCGCGGTCGGCGGCAGATACATGTGCGTCACGCGATATTCGGCAATCGCCACGAGCACCTTGTCGGCGTCGAAGCCTGGCATGACCACCTGCGTCGCGCCGAGCGCCATCGTCCCGAGCATGACCGGGCCGGCGGCATGGGTGATTGGCGCAACCACGAGCGAAACCGGATCACCGGTCTTGCCGTCGACCGCGCTGCCGAGGGTTTCGAGCATCGTTCCCCAGCCGCGATTGGTGACGATGACGCCCTTCGACGGCCCGGTGGTGCCGCCGGTCGGGAAGATCCCGACGACGTCGTCGGGTGCGCCGAACGGATTGGAAAAATCGGGCAACGGCGTCGCGGGTGCAGAGGCGACGAATTCATCGAGCGACGGATCGTCGCCACGCCGCTGGTCGAGGCAGACGAACCGCGTCAGGCTCGGCACCAGTCCCCGCATCGCGTCGACGTCGGCCGCCATGCTCGAATGGTAGAACATCCAGCCGCAGCGGACATAAGTGAGATAGGCGACGTTGGCGTCGATCGCGTTGCGCGTGTTGACCGGGACCCATTGCCCGTTGGCGCGCCAGATCGCGAGCAGCGCAACGAGGATCGCCGCGCTGTTCGGGCCGTAGAGCGCGACGGGCTGCTGGCTGACGAAGCCCGCGGCGAACATCGCCGCCGCGATCCGTTCGGTCTCGCGCTTGACCTGCGCGAAGGTCAGCCGCCTGCCGGTCGCGACGTCGACGACCGCGGTCCGGTCGGGATCGCGGTCGTGGCCGCGGTCGAAATAATCGATCGAGCGCATATCAGCCCCAGCGATTGATTTCGGGGCCGGGCGCCCACGTTGTTTCGGGGGTCGCCGTCGTCGCCAGCGCCAACGCGCGCGCCACCGACGGTGGCGCCTTGACCCGGGCAAGCCAGTCCAACGTCAGTGGCTTGGCGGCAAAAGCGTCCGGCAGCAACGCGGGCATCCCGGCGATCCACGCATAGGTTTCGAGGTCGGCGATGCCGAACGCGTTGAACAGCCAGTCGCGCCCGCCGCCGAGCCGCGCCTCGATCCTGTCGGCGGCGGCGGCGATCTTCGTCCGGCTGTCGGCCAGCAGCGCCTCATCGACCCGGTGCACCACGGCGTCGCGCCAGCGCGCGGCGAGATCGACGCTCGTGATGCCGCCCGGCACCGCGGGCGGCGGCGATACGCTGAGCCCGAGGTACGATGCTGCAGGGGCGACGCGCTCGATGATGTATCGGCACCACGCCATGACCTCCCAACGCGCATAGGGATCGGCAGGACGTAACGGCGCGCCCGGCCCGGTGTCGTCGAGATAGCAGCCGAGGAAGACGCTGTCGGCCATCGCGATGCCGTCGACGACGAGCACCGGGCCTTCGCCCTCGATCGACTGCTCGACCTCGAACGCGCGCGGGACCGGAGCCGCGTGGCGCGCGCCTGCGACGAGATCGATCCGCTCGAGCGTCACGTCGACGCCTTTCTCGAACACGGCGGCGAGGACGCTCAGCGACGGGCCGTTCGGCTCGCCATGATACAGGGTCGTCGTCATGCCGCCACGCTCTCCAGGATCGTCACCCGCTTGGCCATGTCGGTGCGGCCGAGCGCCCAGCACTGCTTCGTCGCCGGACGCGCGTAGATCGCGCGCAACCAGCGCATGATGTTCGGCGTCAGCGTGTCGTTCGACAGATGCGGCTGCGCCAGCGGCAACGCGTAGCCGAGGTTGAAGCCATTGATGTCGGCGAGGCTATAGGTGTCAGAGGCGAGCCACTCGCGCTTTCCAAGCGCATCCTCGAGAAACCCGATGCCGATCGCGACGCGACGCTGCGACTCGGTCATTTCCTCCGCTGAGAAGGTGCCGCCGATCGCCTTGCGCCACGCGACGCGACGCTCGGGCAGCGGGATCCGCTCGATCGCCGCCTCGAGCTCGGCCGGGTCGCGCTGGCGGACCGGGGGGCCGACGAACACGCTCCAGCCGATCATCGAGAAGCTCGGCGCGAGCCACTGGTCCATGAATTTCATCCACCACCGCACCCGCCACGCATCGACCAGATCGGGCGGCATCAGCTTCGGCCCGGGGAACGCCTCGTCGATATATTCCATGATCGCGGTCGATTCGGTCAGGACCAGCTCGCCGTGGGTCATTGCCGGGATCGTCCCCAGCGGGTTGACCCGGAGATAGTCGGGCGTGTGCTGGTCGAAGGCGAGCAGGTCGAGATAGTGACTGTCGAACGCCACACCCTTCTCGAACAAAG
>JAYTTV010000085.1:0-8772 GCA_043745075.1 Sphingomonadaceae bacterium | reverse complement strand
CTCAATCGGTATGACTTGCCGACGGTCGCCATCAACGATCGAGGTTTCAACGGTCACGACAATCGACGGAAGACCTGCGGCCGCTGAACTACAGGCGTAAATTGACGCAGCAAAAGCCGCTATTATCTTTAGCTCTAAGCGGCACCCCCATCCTTACTATGCCGTAATAATATGCGACGGCAATCTATTTCCGTTCCATCCCAGCTAATTGTCTGTCGCCGACGCACTCGACGCCCGCACCCCTTGCGCCCCGCGCCCCACTCCCCGACAAGCGCGCAGCAATGACCCCTCCCATCTTCCTCTCCCGCCTCGGCGACCGCATCACCCGCGCGATCGCGGTCGAGCCCGGCACCGTCGACACCGTGCGGCGGCGGGTGGCGACGGGGATCGGGGCGGTGGTGCTTGGGCTGGTCGCGCTCGCCTTTGCCAAGGGGGGCGATCTGGCGCGTGCGGCGTTCGAGCGGATCGTCCACGCCTCGCCGTATCTGCCGCTGGTCCTGACCCCGGCGATGTTTGCCGCGATCGTCTGGCTGACGCGGCGCTATTTTCCCGAGGCGCGGGGGTCGGGGATTCCGCAGGTGATGGCGGCGGCGCGGGTGCCCGAGGCGCCCGAGAGCCAGAAGTTGGTGTCGCTGCGCGGGGCGGCGGCAAAGATCGTCCTGACGCTCGGTATCCTGCTCGCGGGCGGCTCGGCGGGGCGCGAGGGGCCGACGGTCCAGCTGAGCGCGGCGGTGATGGTCGCGGTCCACCGCGTCCTGCGCGTGCCGCTCAGCGCCGGAGTCTATATCGCCGGGGGTGCGGCAGGCGTCGCGGCGGCATTCAATACACCCTTGGCCGGGGTCGCCTTCGCCATAGAGGAGCTCGCCGCCGCCTATGAGCAGCGCGTCGCGATCCTCGTCATGGGCGCGGTGATGATCGCCGGGATGGTCAGCCTCGGCGTCGCCGGGGACTATGTCTATTTCGGCGAGATGCACGAGACGCTGCCGCTGCGCGCGGTGCTGCTCGCGGCCCCGGCGGCGGGGATCGTCGGCGGCGCAGCTGGCGGGTTGTTCAGCCGGCTGGTGCTCGGCTTTGCTGCGGGGCACAAGCGCTGGCAGCGGCGGCTGACATCGCGACCTGTCGTCTTCGCGGCGCTGTGCGGGCTGACGGTGGCGGTGCTCGGGATCGTCAGCGGCGGGCTGACGTGGGGCACCGGCTATAATGCGACGAAGATGCTCGTCGAGGGACACGGCCAGCCGTTGTGGTTCGGCGTCGCCAAGTTCGGGGCATCGCTGGCGACGACGCTGTCGGGGGCTCCCGGCGGGGTATTCGCGCCGTCGCTTGCGGTCGGTGCCGGGGTGGGAAACTTGCTGACGCCGCTGTTCCCCGACGATCCGGCGGGGGCCATCGTCCTGCTCGGCATGACCGGCTATTTCGTCGGCGTCGTCCGCGCGCCGCTGACCGCGGTGATCATCATCACCGAGACGACGGCGAGCCGCGGCATGATCCTGCCGCTGTTCTTTACCGCGCTGATCGCCGAGGTGGCGAGCACGATCGTCTGCCGCGAGCGGCTGTACCACGGCCTGTCGCGGGCGTTTGGCGTGCCTGCGCCACACGCCAGCTAGACACGTCGCTTGCCTCGACCGCGACGCCGATGCCGCGTATCGCTCGCGCGGGTCAGCGGAAGGACGATCGATGAACGCCGCTATCGAACCCGCGACCGTCGGCGCGCGGCGGGGCTTGATCTGGGGGTTCGACATCTCGGTGGCGGGGGCGGAGCCGATCGACACCGCGCTGCCGGGGATCGCCTTCGCCGCGCCGCCGGGGGTGCTGCGCTGGCTCCACGTCAGCCTCGCCGACCAGTGGACCCGGCGCTGGTTCGAGGACAGCGCGCTGCCCGCCGACGTCCGCGAGATGCTGCTGTCGGTCGATCGCCACCAGCGCGCGCTCGTCGACGGCGACGCGATCGCCTTCATCGTCCATGATTTCGAGCGCGACTTCGACACGCCGGCGACGGCGCAGATGGGGTCGCTGACGGTGCTGCTGCTGCCGGGCTTCGTCGTCACCGCGCGGCTCCATCCGTTGTGTTCGGTCGACGTCGTCCACCGCCGGATTCACGCCGGGGCGACGCCGGCAACTGCGGCGGCGGCGTTCGACCTGTTGCTATCGGCGGTGACGCAGGTCGCGAGCGAGGTCGCCACCGACCTGACCGCGACGGTCGAGGCGGCGGAGGACGCGCTGCTCGACGATGGTCACGATCCCGACCCGCGGGCTTTGCTCGTCGTGCGCAAACGCGCGATCCAGGTTGCGCGGCAGATGAACGGGCTGCGTGCGATCCTCGCCCGGCTCGAAGATGACGACGCGGTGCCGCGCGAGTTCACCCCGGCGATCGCCAAGCACGCGCAGCGAACCGCGGCGCTCGAAGGCGACATGCTCGCGATCCAGGGCAATCTGCGGCTGCTCCGCGAGGAGATCGAGATGCAGACCGCATCGCGGACGAGCGACAACCTGTATTTGCTCTCGATCCTCAGCGCGCTGCTGCTGCCGGCGACGCTGGTAACCGGCATCTTCGGGATGAATACCGGCGGGCTGCCGTGGACGACGGCGTCGCACGGGACGGCGCTGGCGATGGCGCTCGTCGCGGGGTCGGCGGCGGCGGTGTTCCTGTGGCTGCGGGCGCGCGGGTTTTTCCGGCAGTAGCGTCTTCTTTCTCCCCTCACCTTTTGGGTTCGCGCGATCGGTCGCGAGACGCCGGCCGCGATGCTGGGTCTTTGGTCGGAGCCGACGCTCGTCGCCTCCCCGTGAGCGGATAGCGGCGCCCGGCCACGGTGAGCTCGCGCCAGAAGAGTCCGAGATTCAACGGATTACTGTCGGCCTGCTTTACACATCCAATTTTACGATTTGGTCAAATGCCCGTAAACGTTCATTAATCCACTCTGGCATAGTTATTGCTGGTTGTTTACTTGAGACTTCAAATTGGAGATCCAAGTGATCAAGATCACATGTGCCGCCACTGTCGCCGCTCTGCTTGCCGGTTCCGCCATGGCGGTTACGACGGTGACTTCGGCCAATGGTCCGGACGTCATACCAGCGGGGCAGACTGTCATCTTTAGTTTCGACAGTGCCCCGACCGGCGGGTTCCTGACCGGTACAGGCAGTATCGTTAACGGGTCGTCATCGGGGGTTTACGCGGCGCCGTATCTTGACACGACCGACTACTTGACCGTGGGGGCAGATCTGACCGAGACGTTCCACCTCGACACCGAGACGAAGACGCTTAGTCTGTATTGGGGGTCGATCGATGCCTATAACCAGATCGCCTTCTTCCGCGCCGACGGATCTCTGATCACGGGCTATTACGGCAACCAGATCCCGCTGGCCCCGGCCGACGGATCGCAGGGCAACCCGGTCAACAATCGCCGCGTGTCCTTCGACTTCGGCAGCGACCGTGCAAAGTTCGTCACCATCAACTCGAGTGCGAATGCGTTCGAACTCGACAATGTCGCGGTCGGGGCTATTCCGGAGCCGATGGCGTGGTCGATGCTCGTAACGGGCTTCGCGCTCATCGGTGCCGCCGCGCGCCGCCGCCGGCCAGCCGTCGTCGCAGCCTAAGTTAGCGGGCGAGCGACACAAACCTGGCGTCGCATCCCGCCATCGCCCCGACGCGAGAGGGGACGAATCTCCGGCTACAGGAGGTTCGGACACTCTCTCGACGGGGCTGACGGCCTATTCTACTGCCTCGTCCTCACCCTCGTCGCCGATCTTCGCTGCCGAAACGACGTGCTCGCTCTCGTCGACGCGGAACAGCATGACCCCCTGCGCGCCGCGGCCCATGATGCGGATCTGCTTCGCTTCGGTGCGGATCAGCTTGCCCTGGTCGGTGACGAGCATGATCTCGTCGGCGTCGGTCGCGGGGAAGCTGGCGACGACGGTGCCGTTGCGTTCGGAGTCGGCGATCGTCGCGATGCCCTGCCCGCCGCGCCCCGACTGGCGGTATTCGAACGCCGATGTCCGCTTGCCGAAGCCGTTCGAGGTGACGGTAAGGATGAACTCCTCCGCCGCAGCGAACTGCGCCATGCGGGTTTCGGACAATGCGCGCTCGCCGGGCTCGGGCTTCCATGCGGCGGCGCGGAGATAGTCCTCGCGCTCCTGCGGGGTCGCGTCGAACGGCTTCAACACCGACATCGACATGACCGCGTCGTCGCCGTTCAAGGCGATGCCACGCACCCCGGTCGAGGTGCGCGAGACGAATTCGCGGACGTCCTCGACGGCGAAGCGGATCGCCTTGCGGTTCTTGGTTACAAGCAGCACGTCGTCGGCGGCATCGCACAGCGCGACCCCGATGAGCCGGTCGTCGTCGCCGTCGTCGAAGCGGATCGCGAGCTTGCCGTTCGAATTGATGTTGGTGAAGGCATCCATCGAGTTGCGCCGGACCGACCCCTTGGCGGTGGCGAACATGACGTGGAGCCGCCCCCACGCCGCCTCGTCCTCAGGCAGTGGCAGGACGGTGGTGATCGTCTCGTCCTTGTCGAGCGGCAGCATGTGGATCATCGGCCGGCCCTTGGCGTTCGGCCCGCCGAGCGGCAGCTTCCACACCTTAAGGCGATAGACCTTGCCGGCGCTCGAGAAGAACAGCACCGGAGTGTGCGTCGAGGTGACGAACAGGTTGGTGACGACGTCCTCGTCCTTGGTCGACATCCCCGACCGGCCCTTGCCGCCGCGCTTTTGGGCGCGATAGTCGGACAGCGGCACGCGCTTGATGTAGCCGGTCATGGTCACCGTCACGACCATGTCCTCGCGGGTGATCAGGTCCTCGTCGTCGATGTCGTCGCCGGCGGTGACGATCTCGGTCCGGCGCTTGTCGATGAACGGGTCGGAGCCGTTCAATTCGCCGCGGAGGACGGCGTAGAGCTTGGCGCGGTCGCGGAGGATTTCGAGGAGTTCGGCGATGCTGACCGAAATTTCCCTAAGCTCGGTGCCGATCTCGTCGCGCCCGAGCGCGGTCAGCTTGGCGAGACGGAGCTCGAGGATCGCGCGGACCTGGATGTCGTCGAGGTGGTACGGACCATCTACCACCGGGGTCGTGTCGGTCTCGCCGTCTTCGATCAGCGACAGATACAGCGCGATCTCATCGCGCGCGAACGGCTCGGCCATCAACGTCGCGCGCGCCTCGGCGGGCGAGGCGCTGCTGCGGATGATGACGACGACGCGGTCGAGGTTGGCGACCGCGACGACGAGGCCGATCAAGACGTGCGCCCGGTCGCGCGCCTTGTTCAATTCGAACTTCGAGCGGCGGGTGATGACCTCCTCGCGGAATTTGACGAACGCCTCGATGACGTCCTTCAAATTGAGCAGTTCGGGGCGCCCGCCGCGGATCGCGAGCATGTTGATCGCGAACGACGATTGCGCCGGCGTGTGGCGGTAGAGCTGGTTGAGCACGACCTCGGGAACCGCATCGCGCTTCAGGTCCATGACGACGCGAACACCCTCGCGGCTGCTTTCGTCGCGCAGGTCGGACACGCCCTCGATGCGCTTGTCCTTGACCGCCTCGGCGATCTTCTCGACCAGCCCGTTCTTGCCGAGCTGGAACGGAATCTCGGTCAGGACGATCGAGCGGCGCTCGCCCCGGCCCTCCTCGACGATCGCGCGCGCGCGCATGATCACGCTGCCGCGCCCGGTGTGGTACGCCTGCCGGATGCCCGAGGTGCCGAGCAGCAGTCCGGCGGTCGGGAAGTCGGGTCCGGGGATGAACCCCATCAGCTCGTCGATCGTGATCGCCGGATTGTCGATGTACGCGCGGGTCGCGTCGATGACTTCGCCGAGGTTGTGCGGCGGGATATTGGTCGCCATGCCGACCGCGATGCCGCCCGCGCCGTTGACCAGCAGGTTCGGGAAGCGCGCCGGCATGACGGCGGGCTCGTGCTCCGACCCGTCGTAGTTGGCGATGAAGTCGACGGTGTCCTTGTCGATGTCGGCGAGGAGCTCGTCGGCCACCCGCGCCAGCCGCGCCTCGGTATAGCGCATCGCCGCCGGGGCATCGGGGTCCATCGAGCCGAAATTGCCCTGACCGTCGATCAGCGGCAGCCGCATCGACCAGTCCTGCGTCATCCGCGCCAGCGCGTCGTAGATGCTGCTGTCGCCGTGCGGGTGGTATTTACCCATGACGTCGCCGACGATGCGCGCCGACTTGCGGTACGGCTTGCCCGCGACGAAGCCGCTTTCGTGCGCCCCCCACAAGATGCGGCGATGAACCGGCTTCAACCCGTCGCGGACGTCGGGCAACGCGCGCGCGACGATCACCGACATCGCGTAATCGAGGAAGCTGGTGCGCATCTCGGTGACGATCGAGATCGGCTTGATGTCGGGTTCGCCGGGGGGAAGCGTCGTCGGGTCGGCCAAGGGGTTCTACCTGTCGTGCGCGGGGCCGCGCGGGAGTGTCAGGTCTAGGCGCTCCGTGCGCGAAACGCCAGTTTTAGACGGCTCGGATGCCCGGGAAGTCGACCGCAATGCGATGCTGGTGCAGTGGCGCGGTCATGATATGCCTAGTCGATGAAGATTGTCATCGCCCTCGCGCTGTTCCTCGCCGCCGCGCCCGTCGCAGCGCTGGTGCCGCGACCGCCATACAGGTCCAACCTCGTCGCCGTCACACCACTCGCGGGCGGTCCGGCGGGTTCGCAGGCATTTACCATTCGGTATGGCATGAGGGGTGACAACGGCGAGGCGACCGAGGCGACCGGCGTCGTCATCGTCCCGCGCGGACCCGCTCCGGCGGGGGGTCGCGACGTCGTCGCCTGGGCGCACGGCACCTCGGGCATCGCCGACCAATGCGCGCCGTCGGTCAACCCCTGGCTATTTGATAGCATCGCCGGGCTCGAAGCGATGCTTGCGCGCGGTTATGTTGTCGTCGCTACCGACTATGAAGGGCTCGGCTCACCGGGGCCGCACCCATATCTGATCGGCAGAAGCGCGGCGCGATCGGTTATCTTCGCAGTCAGCGCGGCACACGAAATACCAGCGGCGCGGACAAGCGGGCGGTATGTCGTTTGGGGTGAGTCGCAGGGCGGCCACGCGGCTTTGTGGACGGGGCTCTATGGGCCCGTAGATGATTTCCCCGGCCAACGCCTGATGGGTGTCGCAGCATCCGCTCCCCCGACCGACCTCAAGGCCAATCTCTCAGGCAACTCCAACCCCGCCGTCCGCGCGCTGCTGACCGCGATGACCGCCGAGTCGTGGCATGAGACCTACGGCATCCCCCTGTCGACGATCACCCGGCCGGTCGGCAGCGACCTGATCCGCCGGCTGGCGATGAACTGCGTCACCCTCGATGGCTTCAAGCTGCGGACCAAAATCGGGCTGATGCGGCTGATCGGCCAGTTGCGCGGCGTCGATCTCGGTGCCTCGCCACCGTGGGCGGCGCTGATGAAGGCGAACAGCGTCGCACCCGTCCGGTTCACGGTACCGGTGCTGATCGCACAAGGCAGCAAGGACGTGATCGTCGCTCCAGAGGTCACGCGGCGCTATGTCGACGCGCTTTGCCGGACCGGCCAGCGCGTCCGTTTTCTCCATCCGGATGCCAACGACCACGTCACCATCGCCAAGAATACCGCCGCGGAAACGATCGACTGGATCGGCGATCGTTTCGCCGGACGGCCCGACCCCGACGACTGCGGTTCGCTCCGCTAAGGCACCCGCCGGATCGTCTCGTCCAGCCGCGCGACGACGATGCCGAACTTGCGGAAACTCATCAAGTTATGCGCGCTCTGTCCGTCGGGAGCGAGGTCGAGCAGCTGGTCGGCGACTATCCCGCCCTTCATCCGGAAATGGAGATGGAGCCGGTTGCCGGTGACGTCGCCTGCGACCGGACCGGCGGCGTCCGACAACGTGCCGGCGTAGCGGCCGCTGCCGAGCGGGCGGAACGTCCAGCGGCGCGTCGACGGCGGCTCGCTGCCCTCGCGCACGGTCTGGTCGAGCGTCAGCACATTGCCGTCGACCTGGCCGTGGCCCTCGACCTCGACCTGCACACGCTTCGACACGACGACCTTGAGCGAGCCGGAGCCGTGCGTCGCGCCGGCGAAGAACCGCGCCGGGTCGAAGATCGGGGTTGGCATCGGCGGCGCGAGGCGCGCGGCGAGCGCCGCCGGGGTAAGAAGGATGATCGGGACGAACAGGAGCCGGCGCATCGCGTCGTAACGCTCGGCAAACGCATTGGTCACGCTGCCACATTGCCGCTGCCGTGACGCCCCGCTTGCCCCCGAACCGAGACCCCCGGTTCGCTGCAGGGCCGCTACAGGTGCAGCGATGCGCGGGCCGGGTGCGCCAGCGTGTGCGTCAATATAGCCTGACATTACAGGGCCTTCACCGATATACATGCCATCGGTTGTGCGGCTCGTCAGTTTCCGCGCGAAAAACCGGCGGGTCGGCGTTAAGTTGGCAGCCTGTCACGTTCACGCAGCCGCGAAAGGCCGTTCCATTCCCCCATCCGCACTTCCCGGCCCCATCCACATCATCGGCGGCGGCCTCGCCGGGTCCGAAGCGGCGTGGCAGATCGCCCGCGCTGGGGTTCCCGTCGTCCTCCACGAGATGCGCGGGCCGCACAAGACCGACGCGCATCATACTGATTCGCTTGCCGAACTGGTCTGCTCGAACAGCTTCCGCTCCGACGATCCCGAGCATAACGCCGTCGGGCTTATCCACGCCGAAATGCGCGCGATGGGGTCGCTGATCTTGCGCTGCGCCGATGCCGCGCGCGTCCCCGCCGGGTCGGCGCTCGCGGTCGACCGCGACGCCTTCGCC
>JAYTTV010000084.1:0-8798 GCA_043745075.1 Sphingomonadaceae bacterium | reverse complement strand
GGGCGAGCGTCAGGACGGTGGTCGGGGGCAGGCCGATGACGACCGCGAGTTGCCCCGCCGATGTCCGGGCACTGCCGCGCGCCTGAGCCAGCGTGAGTTCGGCCTGCGCCAGCGAGGTCCGCGCCTGCAATTCGTCGGCGGGGGTCGCGACCCCGGCGCGGGTCCGCCCCGAGGCGAGGTCGAGCGACGAGCGGTTGAACGCGACGGTCGCCTGCGCGGCGGTGACCGACGCGAGGTTCGCCTGGAGGCTGTTGTACGCGGTGACGGTGTCGAGCGCGACGGTCTGCGCGGTGTCGGCGACCTGGCCCAGTGCGGCGCGCTGGCTCGCGCGGGCGCTGTCGATCCGCGCCACGCGCCCGCCGAAGTCGAAGATCAGATAGTTGAGCGCGAGGCTCGCCGACGAGCCGAAGTCGGTCGAGTTCGACGTCGCGCTGAAGCTCTGGCCGGTGCCGAGGACGAACTGCTGGCTCGACAGATAGTCGGTGCGGCTCAGCGTCGGGCCGACCGTCGCCGAGAGGGTCGGCAATTCGGCGGCGCGGGCGATGCCGACGTTCGCCGCCGCGCTCCGGCTCGCGGCCCATGCCACCGCGGTCGCCGGATTATGGCACAATGCGAGGTCGACGAGGTCGGGAAGGGTCAACGGCCCGGTTGGGTTGGCGGCGCACGGCGCGGTCTGCGGCGGCATCAAATGGCGCGGATCCTCCGACGCCACTGCCGGGACTGCGAGCAGAGCGGCGATGAGCGATATGGCGCGGAGCATGTCGCCTCGCACATAGGGTACCGGAGGCGTAACGTCTATCCCGGCGACGAACGACCGCGCCCGACTATGCGACGGTTTTAGAACGGGATTTTCGCTCCGTCCCACGCGAATAATCCGCCGCTGTCGGCGGGAGTCAGGCGGTCGAGAACGTCGAGCATCGCCGCCGCCGAAAACGCTGGGGTGAACAGCTTGCCGGGCGCGACGCCGCGCTGGAATGGGGCCGACAGGCGCGTGTCGACGGTGCCGGGGTGGAGCGCGGCGACGACGCTCAGCGGGGCGCGGCGGGCGTGCTCGATCGCGGCGGTGCGGAGCAGCTGGTTGAGCGCCGCCTTCGACGCGCGGTAGCCGTACCAGCCGCCGAGCCGGTTGTCGGCGATCGACCCGACCCGCGCTGACAGCGCCGCGAACGCGGTCTTGCGGTCGGTCCGGAGGACCGGGAGGAATGCTTTGGCGATCAGCGCCGGGCCGATGGCGTTGACTGCAAAGCTGTGCGCGAGCCGGGCGGGGTCGAGGTCGCGCAAGGCTTTCTCAGGACCGCCGGCGGCATCGTGGAGCAGCCCCGTGGCGGCGATGACGAGATCGAGCGGGCCGCCTATGCGTGCGGCGGCGGCGGTGATCGAGGCGGGGTCGGTGAGGTCAAGGTCGGCGCGGGTCAGCGCGATGACGTCGCCGTGGTCGCGGAGGAGGTCGACGAAGGCGGCACCGATGCCACCAGATGCGCCGATGACGACGATGCGGGGGTCGGGGGCGAAGGTGGTTAGCATGAACGTAGACTGCCCTTTCTTCCCCCTCCCCCCACCGCGTTCTTACGCGGTAGAGTGGGGAGGGCAGGGGTGGCGGGGCTCTTCACGAAAACTGGTCTATGCCGGAATGCCACCCCCCACCCCGACCCTCCCCACTCTCGGCTTCGCCGGGGGGGGAGGGGGCAGAAAGCTAATCCTTTTCCAGCGTGCACTGCAGCGGATGCTGATGCTCGCGGGCAAAATCCATTACCTGCGTCACCTTCGTCTCGGCGACCTCGTAGGTGAAAATCCCGCAGATCCCGACGCCGCGCTGGTGGACGCTGAGCATGACCCGCGTCGCATCCTCGATCGTCATCCGGAAGAACCGCTGGAGCGTCAGCACGACGAACTCCATCGGCGTATAATCGTCGTTTAGCATCAGCACTTTATACAGCGCCGGCTGCTTCGTTTTCGGCTTGGTCTTGGTCGCGACACCGGCACCACCGCGGCGGTCGCGGTCGTCATCGTCGTCGCTGCCGGGACCGGCGTGGGGGGTAGGGTTCATGGGCGCAATATACGGGGTGCGGCCCGTCGCGTTCAAGGGGCCAGACGCACGAACGGGCGGAGGATCGCTCCCCCGCCCGCCCGCAGATTGTCGCAACAGACCCGGCGCGGACGCCGGGTCGCGCTTTACATGGAAATCTTGCCGACCATCGACTTCATCGAGTCGGCGGCGACGGTGGCGCGCGCCTGCATCGGCTCGAAGACTTCGCCCATCAGCTTGACCATCGTCTCCGACAGCTTCGACATCTCGGCAACGGCAGCATCGAACTGCGTCTTGGCGAAGTCGTTCTGGAGCTGCATCAGCTCGTTCGGGGTCTTGACCGTCGTCATCGCGCGGGCGGCGGCGGTGGTCTCCTCGAACGACTTGCGGGCGAAGTCCGAAACTTCACGTGCGATCGCTTCGATGCCCTGTGCGGCTGCGCGCGACGAGGCGAGCATCGCCTCGACGTTGCCACGCGCCATACCGGCCATCTCGTCGACCGACTTCATGCCGTGCTCGATCGCTTCGCGCGACTTCGACGCGACCTGCTCGAAGGTCGCCTTGCCCTGTGCCATGGCGTTCTCGGTCTGGTTGGCCATCGTCGACTTCATCTGCTCGGCACCGTTCTTCATGGCGTCGGCGGCGGTGGTGTAGGCTTCGGTCATCTCGATTTCCTTCGACTTGAGGGGCTCCGGAACGGATACGGCCGGAGGGGGGGCTAGGCTACTAACGGGCTTGGAAATAACGACCGGCGGCGCGGGCGGTGCCATCGGTTTGGCGGCAACGGGCGGCGGCGGGGGCGGTGCCGCGACCGGCTTGGCGGCGATGACCGGCGGGACCGGCGTGGCTGCAGCCACGGGCGCTGCGGGCTTCGGCATCGGCGGGGCAGGCGGCGTTTTCACGACAGGCTTGGCCGGCGGCTTCGCGGCAACGATCGGTTTCGCGGGCGGCGCGACCGGCGGCGTCACCGGCTTCGCTGCCATCACCGGCGGTGTCGCCGGCTTCGCTGCCATCGCGGGCGGCGTTACCGGTTTCGCTGCCGACACCGGCGGCACGACCGCTTTGGGTGCGGCGATTGGGGGCTTCGCGCTGGGCTTGCTATCGATCGCCATTCCGCACTCCACGAACTATGCTGCAGTGCAACATAGTTCCGCTTTGTGACAACTGCAAGCGCCTTGATGCGTGCTGGCGCGGATTAGTGGCCCCCTACCGCACCGACCCGTGATGGCGCCAGCGCGCCGTCGAGATCAGCCATCAGCCGCGCCAATGCTGCATCGCTCGTCGCCTCGGCGCGCGCGACCAGCACGTCCTGCGTGTTCGATGCACGGAGCAGCCACCAGCCGTCGGGCGTCGTCACGCGCACCCCATCGGTCGCGTCGACCGTCGCCCCCGCCGCCGCGAGTCGCGCTCGAACCTCCTCCACCACGGCGAACTTGCGCGTGTCGGCGCACGGGAAGCGCAGCTCGGGGGTGTTGACCAGCGCGGGCATCGCGTCCTTGAGCGCCGCAAGCGACTTGCCCGATGCCGCGACCGCGCCGATCAACCGGACCGCGGCGTACAGCCCGTCGTCGAAGCCATAATAGTCGTGCTTGAAGAACAGATGCCCGCTCATCTCGCCCGCGAGCGGCGCGCCGGTTTCCTTCATCTTCGCCTTGATCAGCGAATGGCCGGTCTTCCACATCAACGGCTTGCCGCCGAGTTCGGCGACGCGGTCGAACAATGCTTGGCTCGACTTGATGTCGCCGATGATCGTCGCGCCGGGCAGCGCCTTCAACACCGGCTCGGCGAGCAGCCCGAGCAACTGGTCGCCCCAGACGACGCGGCCCTGTCCGTCGATCGCGCCGAGCCGGTCGCCGTCGCCGTCGAAGGCGAGGCCCATGTCGCAACCATGCTCGGCAACCGCAGCCTTGAGGTCGGCGAGGTTATGCTCCTCGGTCGGGTCGGGATGGTGGTTGGGAAAGTCGCCGTCGACGTCGGTGAACAGCAGGATGTGCTTGCCCGGCAGCCGCGCGGTCAGCCGCTCGACGACCGGCCCGGCGGAGCCGTTGCCCGCGTCCCACGCGATCGTCATCGGCGGCGGCGCGAAGCCCTTCATCAGCCGGTCGACATAGCGGTCGGTCAAATCGACGCTGTGCGAGGTGCCGGCGCCGTCCTCCCAGTCGCCCGCCGCCGCCATGACCCCGAGCCCGGTGATGTCGTCGCCGTAAAACGGGCCGTGGCCGAGCATCATCTTGAAGCCGTTGTAATCGGGCGGGTTGTGCGAGCCGGTGATCATCACGCCGCCGTCGCAGGCGAGCTCGTGGACCGCGAAATACAGCATCGGCGTCGGCCCGAGCCCGATTCGCACCGCGTCGACGCCGCTCTCGTTGAGCCCGGCAACCAGCGCCGCCTCGAGCGCGGGCGACGAATGCCGCCCGTCGTAACCGACCGCGACCTTGCTCCCGCCGGTCCGCCGGATGCGCGTGCCGAAGCCGCGCCCGATCGCGTGCGCGTCGGCCTCGCCGAGAGTTTTGCCGATCACCCCGCGAATGTCGTACTCGCGGAGCGTGGTCGGATCGAAAACATGGGTCATCTCAAGGACTCGTCTGCCGGAGGATCGAACAAAGCAATGCCGCGATTGATCCTGCTGAACAAGCCGTACGGCGTTCTCGCGCAGTTTACAGATAGTGAAGGCCGCGCAACGCTGGGCGATTATGTCGAAGTCCCCGGGGTTTATCCCGCCGGGCGACTCGACCGCGACAGCGAGGGGCTGCTGGTTCTTACCGACGACGGCGCGCTCCAGGCACGGATCGCCGACCCGAAGTACAAGCTCGCGAAGACGTATCTCGTCCAAGTCGAGGGCGACCCCGACGCAGGCGTGCTCGACCGGCTGCGACGCGGAGTCGCGCTCAACGACGGGATGACCCGTCCCGCCGAAGTCGAGCGCATCGACCCCCCCGAGCTCTGGCCGCGCAACCCGCCGGTGCGCTTCCGCAAGACCGTCCCCGACTGCTGGCTGCGCCTGACGATCCGCGAAGGCCGTAATCGCCAGGTGCGGCGGATGACCGCGGCGGTGGGGCTGCCGACGCTCCGGCTGGTGCGGTGGAGCGTGGGGGAGTGGACCGTCGCGGGGTTGCTGCCGGGGGAGTGGCGGGAGGGGTAGGGGGGATTGCGCTGTTCGCGCGGTCATCTCTGATCGAACGGTCATTCCCGATGACGAGTGTGTGGGGGGCACTGCGCTCACAAGCGCATCATCGGCCTGCGCTACTCGTCGAGCGAGATGCTGCCCTGATCGATCAGCGTTGCGATCAGCGCAATCGGAGCATCGGCGAACGTGCCGGGCGCTACCGAATCGTTCGCGCATAACATCTCGGCGAACACGCGCGCTTCGCCACCGCAGTCGAAGCTCCGCCCATCGACGAACAGCACGATGCTTTCCCCAATTCGGCCATCCCCGCGCCGCACGAACGCGAAACGGCTCGCCGGATTCCGGCGCAGCACAGCCCCGCCCGCGAGCGCCGTCCGCAGCGCCCCCGGATCGACCGGCTTGGCCGGCGACCAGTCGACGTCGGCATTCTTCGGCACACTGCTGTACTCCCCGAACCAACGCGCAAACGCATCCCGGTCGAGCAACGTCTCAGTGACCATCGCATGCAGCCGCGCGATCGCATCGGGCGCGATCTCCCCTGGATTGCCCTGGAGCCCGAGCCCGGGATCGGCATAACGGTCGTCGTCGGCCAGCCCGTCGAGCAGGTGATCGCACCAGTTCGAGACCAGCTCCGCCCGCGACGGCGCGCGGAAGCCGATCGAATACGTCATGCAATCGTCGCCGACCGCGACCCCGTCGTGCGCGATCCCCGGCGGGACGTAGAGCATGTCGCCCGGCTCGAGCACCCATTCATCGGTCGCCACGAAATCCGCCAGCAGCCGCAAATCGTCGTGCGGCAGCAATGCCGTCGTCGCGTCGCACCGCCCCCCGACCTGCCAGCGGCGGCGGCCGAGTCCCTGGATCAGGAACACGTCATACTGGTCGAAATGCGGCCCGACGCCACCGCCGTCGGTCGCGTAGCTGACCATGACGTCATCGATCCGCCAGTTCGGCACGAAGCGGAACGGCTCGATCAGCGCGGCGACCTCGGGGACCGCCTGGTCGACCGCCTGCACGAGCAACGTCCACGGCTTCTTGCCCGGCTTGGCAAAGCGCGACGCCTTGAACGACCCGTGTTCGAGCTTCCACGTCTTCTTCGTCCGCGTCACGATCCGCGCCTCGACCCCGTCCTCGCCCGCCAGTCCGGCAAGGTCGTCGGGATCGATCGGGTTGCGCCACGCCGCGCCGCCGCCGCGGATCAGCAGCGGCTTCTTCTGCCAATAGTCGCGGAGGAAGGCGGCGGTGTCGAAGCCGGGCTGGAACATCGGGCCGTTCACCGCCGCGCCAGCAGCAGATCGCGCGCCGCCGTCACCCGCCGCGCCAGATCGGCGGTCCCGCCCTTGTCGGGATGGACCTGCGCGATCACCCGCCGCCACGCCGCATTGATCGCCGCCGCGTCATCGCTCGGTGCGACCCCGAGCACCGCGCGCGCCTCGGCAAGCTCGGTCGGGGCGGGGGCAGGGGCCTTGCGCTTGCTCGCGAACCACCACGCCGCGAGTGCCACGCCCGCCGCCGCAGCGAACAGCACCTGCCCCGTCTCGAGCAGCCGCGCGATCAACACCCCGCTGCCGCCGAGGATCGCCAGCCGCTTGAGGTTGGGCAGCAGGACGCCCTCCTTGTGGAGCCACCACGCGAGGCCCGCCGCGAGGAGGACCGCGAGGATCATGCCGCCGCGCTGGCCTCCGCAGCACCCGCCGCGTCGTCGTCGCTGACAGCGGCCGCCGCTGCCTTCGCCGGGAGGTTCAACCCCGCGACCAGCGCGCGCAATTCCGCCCGCGCTGCGACATGGCTCAGGCTGAAATCCTCGAGCGCGTCGACGTCGAGCAGGGTCAGCCCGCGCGGGAACAATTCGCGGAAGATGACGCGCTCGGACAGTCCCGGGACGACGCGGAAGCCGACGCGCTTCGCCAGCTCGTCGAGCGCGCCGCCGACGCGCTTCATGTTGCGCGCCTCGAGGCTCGACAGGCGGTTGCGCAGCACGACCCAGTCGACCGTGCCGCCGTCGACCCGCCCGCGGGCCTTGCGCGCGTCCCACACCATTTCCGAGTAGAAACTGAGCTTGCGGACCTTGAAGGTCTCGGGGTCGACCTGGCCGATCAGGTCGAAATCGACGAACGAATCGTTCATCGGCGTCACCAGCGTATCGGCGCGCGCGAGCGAGGCGCGGCCCATCGCCGAATCGCGTCCCGGCGTATCGACGACGACGTAGTCGAGCCCGCTCCACGCATCGAGCCGCTCGCCGAGCGCGGCGACGTCGCCGTCTCCGTCGGCGATCACCGCGATCTCGGGCTGGACCAGCGCCAGCTCGCGCTTCTTTGCGAACGCTGCCCGGTTTTCGAGATAGCGCGCGACCGTCCGCTGGCGCGAATCGAGGTCGACGACGCCAACCCGGTGCCCGTCATGGGCGAGCGCGACGGCGATATGCACCGCCGTCGTCGACTTGCCCGACCCGCCCTTCTCGTTGCCGAGCACGATAAGATGTGCTTGCTGCGCGCGCATTGCCTCGCCCTAAACCGCCCCGGCGCGGTGTTTCGTGTACCCGCCCCCCCAAGTCAAACCCCGGAGCCCTCGCCCTTGACCCTACCGATCGTTCGCAGCGTCGCCGGCCTGCGCCAACACCTCGCCGGCTGGGGCGGTGCCCGCATCGGCCTCGTCCCGACGATGGGGGCGCTCCACGCCGGGCATCTGGCGCTGGTGGCCGCGGCGCGGGCGGCAGGCGCCGAACGCGTTGTCGCCAGCCTGTTCGTCAACCCCAAGCAGTTCGGCCCGGCCGAGGATCTCGATCGCTATCCGCGCGACGAGGCCGCCGACGCCGCGGCGCTGACGCGCGCCGGGTGCGACCTGCTCTGGGCCCCGTCGGTCGCCGACATGTACCCGCCGGGATTCGCGACGAGCATCGCGGTCGCGCGGCTCGGCGACGGCCTCGACGGCGCGGCGCGGCCGGGACATTTCGACGGCGTCGCCATCGTCGTCGCCAAATTGCTCCTCGCCGCCGGCCCGGGGATCGCGGTGTTCGGCGAGAAGGACTGGCAGCAACTCGCGATCATCCGCCGCTTCGTCGCCGACCTGACGCTCCCGGTCGAGATCGTCGGCGCGCCGATCGTCCGCGACCCCGACGGCCTCGCGCTGTCGTCGCGCAACATCTATCTGACCCCCGACGAGCGGGTGTCGGCATTGGCGCTGCCGCGCTCACTTGCGGCGGCGCGAGACGCGATCAGCGGCGGGGCGGATGTTGCCGGGACCTTGGCCGAGGCGACGGCGGCAATCACCGCAGCGGGGTTCGACGTGCCCGATTATGTCGCTCTGGTCGATGGCGACCTGCTACCGATGACGGTGCTCGACCGCCCGGGCCGCCTGCTCGCGGCGGCGCGGATCGGAACGACGCGTCTGATCGACAATTTGGCGGTTCCGGGCTGACGCAGCGGCGGGAGCGTGGTCACCGGCAGCAGCGAGAGGACTCCGACTTTCAAATCGTCATCCCCGCGTACGCGGGGACCCATCACCCCAACCGTCGGTGGTGATGGGTTCCCGCGTTACGCAAGCGCGTTGCCCTTCGGGTCGCGGGAATGACGGTCGGAGTTGGACCCCTGCGGCTAAACAACCGAAATCGCTCGCTAAAACCAGTGCGCCAGAGGCGCGCTCGTG
>JAYTTV010000083.1:0-2289 GCA_043745075.1 Sphingomonadaceae bacterium | reverse complement strand
GGCGACGACGACGGGCCATCTATCTATCCTTACTTCGGGCGCTTCGCGCCGTACTTCGACCGGCTCTGCTTGCGATCCTTGACGCCCTGGGTGTCGAGGACACCGCGCAGGACGTGGTAGCGCACGCCGGGAAGATCCTTGACGCGACCGCCGCGAATCAGGACCACCGAATGCTCCTGCAGGTTGTGCCGCTCACCGGGAATATAGCCGATGACTTCGAAGCCATTGGTCAGGCGAATCTTGGCGACCTTGCGGAGTGCCGAGTTCGGCTTCTTCGGGGTCGTCGTGTAGACACGGGTGCAAACGCCGCGCTTCTGCGGGCATTCCTCCATCGCCGGGGCAGTCTCGCGGACGCGCTGGGGGGTACGCCCCTTACGGATCAACTGGTTAATCGTCGGCATCGTCTTCGTGGTCTTCCTGCTGTTCGGCACCGGCATCACTGCCGCGCCTACTCCAGGCCTGAACCGCCCTCACGGCATAAGCGCGGTCGGCCCCGTTGCCAGGACCCTCCGCGCACAGCTCAGCCTGTCGTTCCTATGCCCGGACAAGCCAGCGTCGATGGATTACACCTGACGTCAGCCCACGAGCGAAGGCGGCCTATAGGCGCAGCGACCGCTTCAGGTCAACGGCTTTTAGAGTCTGCACGCCCGCCGGTTCAGCGTCACGGCGGACTCGCCGCGGCCTGCGCGGCGCTAACGGCCAAGCGGGATCAGCGCCTCGGGAACCTTGTCGCTGCCCGGCGTCACCGACCATGCAAGCCGGGTGCGGCTGCCGTCGCGGCTGGGTCCGTCCTCGGTGTTGTTGGTCACCGACGCAGTGTCGCTGCTGATGACGAAACTCCCCTGTGGTCCGGTTGACGGCGGCGCTACGGCTTTCGCCGCGTTCATACCATTGAACCCGTTCATAAACGCTTCTGCGGGCGCGCTGCGATAGCCCGGCGCGCTGATCAGGACCGCGCCGTCGCTACGCTTGCGAATGACGACGAAGGGCACGATCACGCTGGACTTGGGGAGCAGCGGGAAGATGAAGTCGCGGTCAAGCCGTCCCGACTGTTCGAAGTCGACATCGAAGATGCCCTTCCCGCGATACATCGCGGAACGCCATCCCGCCTGCTTCGAAAGCTGCACCGCATACTCGCGCATCATAGCGTCGTTGTTCGGGTCCATGCCGATGATCTTCGCCATCTGCTCGCCCTCGCGCTGGCGCGTCGCAGCTGCGTCGGCGGTGCGCTTGGCGATCTCGTCGGGGGTACATGGGCGTTGGCCCGCGCGGAAGGTCCGCATCGCGGCATTCGGCGACTGGCCCGACGGCGGCGGCGGCGCGGGGGGAGCGCCCGGAACCGGGCCGAAGCACGTCGGCAGCACGGTGTCCGGAGGCGTCGGCGGCCCGAGCGAGGCGGCGGTGATGAGAACGATCTCGCCTTTATAGGCGAAGGTGAAGGCACCATCGCGCTTGACGTCGAGCGTCGAGGCGAACTTGCCGGGAATGAGAAAGCACGCTGCCAGCAGCAACGACGCCGCGATTGCCGAGATGATCGTCGTCGCGCGCGTCATGTGCCCCCCGTTCAGATCACATCGTCCCGTGGCAGTGCTTGAATTTCTTTCCCGAGCCGCACGGACACGGCGCATTGCGCGATGTCGTCGCCATCCACTCAGCGCGCGTCGCCTCGTCGATATCGCTGAAAGCGGCGGCAGCGCTGCGGGCGATGTCGAGCTGCGCCGAGGGCATGTTGCCCATCGGCCCGAAGGCGTCGCTGAACCCCGTCAGCGGGTCGACGTGGGTGGTGACGAAACTCGGCAGCGGCGGCGCATACGCCTCGGGCTCCATCTCGAAGCGTGCGTTGGCGAGCATGCGGGTGACGTCCTCGCGGACCGTCGTCAGCATCCGCTCGAACAGCGCGAACGCCTCCGACTTATACTCGTTGAGCGGCGTCTTCTGCGCATAGGCGCGGAGGTGAATGACCTGCCGCAGCGCATCGAGCGTCGCCAGATGCTCCTTCCAGTGATGATCGAGTGCCTGGAGAAGAAAGTTCTTCTCGATCTGGATCCACGAGTCGTGCGGTACGGCGGCGGCCTTGTCGGCCATCGCCTTGTCCGACGCCGCGATCAGCCGGTCGACGAACATCTCCTGGTCGACCGCGTCCTCCTTGACCCATTCCGTGACGTCGACGTCGAGGCCGAGCGTCGAGCGGACCGCCTCGTCGAGCGCGGTGACATCCCATTGTTCGGGGTAGGTGTTCGGCGGGCAGTGGAGGCCGACCAATGCGTTGACCGTTTCGTGGCGCATGTC
>JAYTTV010000082.1:0-8937 GCA_043745075.1 Sphingomonadaceae bacterium | reverse complement strand
GATCCCGACCGCGAGCCGGTGCCGCCCGGCGTGGAGCCTGGTCCCCTTGAGCGCGGTCCGCAGGCCGCTCTCGAACCACACCGCCTCGATCCGGGCATTGCCGGTGGTGTCGACCGCGTCGCCGCGAACGCTCGCCGGGAAGCGGATCGTCTGGGTCTGGATGACGTCGTCCGCCGACGCCGGATGGAGGTCGATCCGGTCGCGCGCGACCGACAGCGTGCCGGTCAGAACGAGCGGCTTTTCCTTGACCGGCGCGGCGGCGAGTGCCTTCGGCGGGGCGATCCGCCCCTGATGCGCGTCCCAATAGCTCAGCCCCGAGATGACCAGCGCGGCGATCCCGATGATCTCCCCCATCGTGATCCAGCGGCGGCGGGTGCGGGCTTCGGGGGTCTCGGTCATGGTGGTGTTGTAGCGGACCGATACGGGCCGGGGCCACAAGAAAGCGCGGGCGTGGCTTCGCGCGGGCGCCGGTCTGATGGTCAAATGCGCGGTCGCGGTTCGATCGATAACTGCGGCTTACCGGCCGGCGGGCTTCGCAGTGCGCGACAGAGTCGCGCCGATGAGCTTTTCATAAGCCTCCTCCGGAGCGCCATAGCTGTCCGACGCGAGATCACGCAGCCCGTCGAGGTCGCGCAACGTGACGAAGCCACGCCGTGTCGCGATCAATCCGGCACCCGATAGCGAGGCGAGTGCCTCGGTCGCGCCCGAACGGCGGACGTTGAGCATCAACGACAGGAACTCGTGGGTCATGTCGACCTCGTCGCCATCGAGCCGGTCGAAGCACATCAGCAGCCACCGAGCGAGGCGCTTCTCGACGCTGTGTGCGGCGTTCGACAAGGCTGTATGCGCAACCTGGATGATGAATGCCTGGACATAGCGCAACAGCAACTGGTTGAGCGTCGGGCTCGCTGCGATCGCCTGTTGCAGGACTACTGTCGGGATCGAGTAGCCGGTGGCGGCAACCTGGATACAGCATTGGATCGTCACGGCCGTGCTGCCCAACAGAGTAGCAATGTCGACGAAGCCATACCGTCCGATAAAGCCGGACTCGCTCTGGTGACCGTCGGGCGACATCGCCACCACCGACGCAATCGCGGTTTCGAAGAACCAGTTCGTGGCGATGTCGACGTTCGGCTCGCTCAACGGCTTTTTCGACGGGAGGTCGACCGCAATCAGGTCTGGTGCCAGCAGCGCAAAATCGCTTGGCGGCATCGTTTGCAGCAACAGATTCCGTACCCGACTCTGGTCCGGTGGGATACTCACTGTCATCGCCCCTTGGGGCGAAGGCCGATCGTCGCCGATCGATCCGCCCGGTGCCAGGCGAGTGAACTCTCACGCGATGACGCCTCCATAACACTTCCGCAACAAACCACCGTACGGCAACGAACAGACAGTAATTTCCTTCATTTGCCGCGATCGCAGCATGGCAGCGAACCCCAAAAAAAAGGGCCGGATGGTTGCCCATCCGGCCCAGTCTGGTTTCCTTGGGGAGGAACTGGTCAATAATTGTAGGCGCGCTCTCCGTGCGAGGTGATGTCGAGGCCTTCGCGCTCGGCTTCCTCGGAGGGACGCAGCCCCATCGTCTTGTCGATGATGAAGTAGAGGATGGCGGACCCGATGCCCGACCACAGCAGGGTCAGCACGACCGCCTTACCCTGGATGAACAGCTGGGCGATCATGTCGTAGTCGGCGGGCTTGCCGGCGGTCTGCGGGAAGGTCGTGAAGTCGATCAGCCCCTGGCCGCCGAGGTTCGGGCTGGCGACGATCGCGGTGCCGAGTGCACCGATGATCCCGCCGATGCAGTGGACCCCGAAGACGTCGAGCGTGTCGTCGTATTTGAACTTCGACTTCACCGTCGAGACGAAGAAGAAGCAGACCGGCGAGACGATGAACCCGAGGACGATCGAGGTCATCGGCGCGGCGTAACCGCTGGCAGGCGTGATCGCCACCAGTCCGGCGACCGCACCCGAGGCGGCACCGAGCATCGACGGCTTGCCGTGGACGATCTGGTCGACGAGCGCCCAGCTGATCGCGGCGGCGGCGGTGGCGACGAAGGTATTGATGAACGCCGTCGCGGTGACGCCGTTCGCCTCGAGGTTCGACCCCGCGTTGAACCCGAACCAGCCGACCCACAGCAGGCTGGCACCGATCATCGTCATCGTCAGCGAATGCGGCGGGGTCGATTCCTTGCCGTAGCCGAGGCGCTTGCCGATCATGATGCAGCCGACGAGGCCCGCGATCCCGGCATTGATGTGGACGACGGTGCCGCCGGCGAAGTCGAGCGCGCCCATGTTGAACAGGAAGCCCGCGTCGGTCTTGGCGTCGGGCAGGAAGTCGGGGCCGGCGAAATACCAGACCATGTGCGCGATCGGGAAGTAGACGATCGTCATCCACAACACGACGAAGACCATCAGCGAGGAGAACTTCACCCGCTCGGCGAACGCCCCGACGATCAGTGCCGGGGTGATGCACGCGAAGGTCATCTGAAAGACGACGTATGCGTATTCGGGGATGTAGACGTTGTTCGAGAAGGTCGCGGCGTAGGTCGACGACGACACGCCCATCAGCATGGCCTTGGAGAGGCCGCCGAAGAATTGCGTCGGCCCGGCGGTGAACGCCTCCGAATACCCCCAGCAGCACCAGATCACCGCGACGATCGAGACGATCATGAACACCTGCATCAGCACGCTGAGCATGTTCTTGGTCCGCACCAGCCCGCCGTAGAACAGCGCGAGGCCCGGCACCGACATCATCAGCACGAGCAGTGTCGACACGAGCATCCACGACGTGTCGCCCTTGTTCGACATGTCGGCCTGCTGGAGCGCGGTCGGCGCCTTGATCAGCGCCGCGGCGGCCCAGGCCGGCGTCGCCAGCGTGAGCGCCGTGACGGCGGCAACCCCCGGCGCGATAAGGTTCTTCAGACTGAGTTTCATGGTTGCCTGCACCCCCTTAAAGCGCGGTTTCGTTGGTTTCGCCGGTGCGGATCCGCACGGCGCTGGCGATATCGGCGACGAAGATCTTGCCGTCGCCGATGCTGCCGGTGTGCGCGGTCTGCTGGATCGTCTCGACGACGCTGGCGACCTGCTCGTCGGTGACGACGACCTCAATCTTGATCTTGGGGACCATGTTCGTCGTGTATTCGGCGCCGCGGTAGATTTCGGTCTGACCCTTCTGACGGCCGAAGCCCTTGACCTCCGACACCGTCATGCCCTGCACCCCGGCCGCGGTCAGCGCCTCGCGAACCTCGTCGAGCTTGAACGGTTTGATGATCGCGATGACGAGTTTCACTGCTGCCCTCCCGGCTCCTTGAACCCGACGCGATGCAAGGGCCGTGCCAAAAGCGTTAACGCTGTTGCAACGCAGCAATGGCGGGCGGAGGCGTGATGAAAAATGTGGCAGCGGGGGCCAAATGCCTGATTATCAGGCGTCGAGCGCAACGATCTCGGGCCATGCCTCGGCGACGGCGGCGGCGCCGATGTCGATCAGTTCGTTCGCCTTGGTGAAGTTGCGGACGTGGAAATGCCCGACCGGCAGCGCAAGTTCGAGGTCGGGGGGATCGAGCAGCAGCGACTTTCGTGCGAGTTCGGCGAGGAGCAGGCTGATCCCGGCGCGCCCGACGCGCATTGGCGTCAGGATGCGAAGCCGCGCGGGCAGGCCTTTTTCGGCGCGGCGCCGGTAATCGCCCTGAAGGTTGATCGCGATGACCGGGGCGGTGCTCAGTGCGCGGACGGCGCGGACCGGGACCGGCGTGACAACGCCGCCGTCGACGAGAACCTGGCCGCTGCGGCGGAGCGGTGGGAAGATGCCGGGGATCGCGATCGACGCGCGGACCGCTTCGACCACCGAGCCGCGCGTCATCACCACCTCGTTCCCCGAGATCAGGTCGGCGGCGACGACGGCGCACGGGATGAACAGGTCCTGCAGCTCAGCGTGGCCGAAGTGGCGGAGGAGTTCGCGCGCGACCGCCCGCCCGCCGAGCAGCGACCCGCGGCGCAGGTCGACGTCGATGTAGCGCATCACCTGCCGCCCGCCGGTCGACCGCGCGAGATCCTCGAGCACATCCAGCCGGTCGGCGGCGAGGCAGACCGCCGCGACCGCACCGATCGACGTTCCCGCGATCGCATCGATCGTCACGCCGCGCGACGTCAGTTCGCGCAGCACCCCGATATGCGCCCAGCCGAGCCCTGCTCCGCCGCCCAGCGCGACTGCGAGTTTCACGGTGCGGCGGCGTCCGGGATCGCGGCGCCAGACGCCTCCGCAGCAGCTTCGAGGTCGTCGAGCAAAGCGCGGGCGGCGGGCTCGTCGGCCTCATCGACCATCAACCGGACCCCCGACAGCCCGCTGCCGATCACCGAGGCGATGCCGCCGTCGAACAGCACGGCCTCGATCCCGGCGGTGTCGAGCCGCGCGCGCGCGATCTCCCCCGCGATCCGGTCGAACAGCGTCTCGACGACGACGAGGGCCATCAGGCGGGCACCTCCGACGGCGGGCGCGTCGGCAGGCCGTCGATGCTCCGCGTCCGCGTCTCCCACTTCGCGAGATTCTCCGCGGGGGTCGTCGCTGCATAATGTTTGCGCAGAGTCTGGCGTTCGCGGTCGAAGGTCATCAGCGGCACGGCGTACCCGCACGACGACTGGACCGAGTCGACCGCAATGTCGAAGATCTGCCGAACCCCGGTCTCGATCGTGAACAGGCCCGCAAGCTCGACCCAGTCAGCGTCCTGCGGCAGCACGGCCCGGCCCCGGCCGTACAGCCGGACGATCAGCGCCGAACGGTCGAAGGCGCAGAACATCACGGTGATCCGGCCGTCGTCGAGCAGGTGTGCGTTGGTCTCGTTGCCCGACCCGCCCCAGTCGAGATAGGCGACGCGGTTGGGCCCGAGGACGCGGAAGCTGTCCATCCCCTTGGGGCTGAGGTTGATCCGCGCGTCGGGCGCGGCGGTCGCGACGAAGAACACCGGCTGCTTCTCGACGAAGGCGCACAGCTTTGCGTCGAGATGGTCGAAGAACTTCACCGCGCCGACCTAAGCCGCCGTGCCGCCGACCGTCAGGCCCTCGATCAACAACGTCGGCTGGCCGACCCCGGCGGGGACGCTCTGTCCGGCCTTGCCGCAGGTGCCGACGCCCTCGTCGAGCATCAGGTCGTTGCCGATCGCCTTGACCCGGGTCAGCACGTCGGGACCGTTGCCGATCAGCGTCGCGCCCTTGATCGGCGCGCCGATGCGGCCGTTCTCGATACGGTACGCTTCCGTACAACTAAAGACGAACTTGCCGCTGGTGATGTCGACCTGCCCGCCGCCGAACGACTTGGCGTAGATGCCCGACTTCGCCCGGCTGAGAATTTCGCCTGGGTCGTCGCGCCCGCCGAGCATGAAGGTGTTGGTCATCCGCGGCATCGGCGCATGGGCATAGCTTTCGCGGCGGCCGTTGCCGGTCGGGGCGACCCCCATCAACCGGGCGTTGAGCCGGTCCTGCATGTAGCCCTTGAGGATACCGTCCTCGATCAGGACGGTCCGCTCGGTCGGCGTGCCCTCGTCATCGATCGTCAGCGAGCCGCGGCGCATGTCCATCGCGCCGTCGTCGACGACGGTGACGCCCGGAGCGGCGACGCGCTGGCCGATCAGCCCGGCGAAGGCGCTCGTCCCCTTGCGGTTGAAGTCGCCTTCGAGGCCATGGCCGATCGCCTCGTGGAGGAGGATGCCGGGCCAGCCGGGGCCGAGGACGACGGTCATCTCGCCGGCGGGGGCATCGACCGCGTCGAGGTTGACGAGCGCCTGGTGGAGCGCGGAGTCGATCGCGGCGTTCCACGTCTCAGGCTTCATCAGATCGTCGTATAGGTAACGCCCGCCGAGGCCGTGGAAGCCGGTTTCACGGCGGTCGCCATTGGCGACGACGATCGACACGTTGAGCCGCACCAGCGGGCGCACATCACGCGCACGCAGGCCGTCCGCCCTGACGATCTCGACAACACTCCACGAACCGAGGAGCGACGCCGACACCTGGACGACGCGGGGGTCCCGCGCGCGCGCCGCGGCGTCGATCGCCTGCAACAGCGCGACCTTGGCAGCGAACGGGATCGCCGACAGCGGATCGGAGTCGGTGTAAAGCTGGCGGTTGGTCCGCGGCGGCCGGTCGAGGCTCGCGGTGCCGCCGAACCCCGAGCGGACGACCTTGACGGTGTCGGCGGCGCGGCGGATTGCGGCGTCGGACAGTTCATTGGCGTGGGCGAAGCCGGTCGTCTCGCCCGAGACGCCGCGCAGGCCGAAGCCCTGCGTCGTGTCGAAGGTCGCCGCCTTGAGCCGCCCATCGTCGAAGCTGAACGACTCGCTGTTCGCATATTGCAGATAGAGCTCGCCGTCGTCGCAGCCGTCGAGCGCCTGCGCGACGAGGCGTTCGGTGCGGACCGGGTCGAGATCGGTGTCGCGGTAAAAGATCGTGGCGGGATCGGGCATGGTCATAGATTGAGATATAGGGCGGCAGCCAAGGGAGGGAAGCCATGAGTTTCACTGTGGAGGCGATCGGTCGCGTCGAAGGCGGGCGGATCGAGGCCGAGGACGATGCGTGGGACGCGGTTGCGGCGACGATCGTCCTCGACCCGGCGATGGTCGGCGACGACGCGATAGCCGGGCTCGATGCCTTCAGCCACGTCGAGATCGTCTATCTGTTCGACCGCCTGCCCGAAAGCGCGATCGTCACCGGCGCGCGGCGGCCGCGCGGCAAACCCGACTGGCCGATGGTCGGCATCCTCGCGCAGCGCGGGCGTAACCGGCCGAACCGCATCGCAGTGTCGGTCTGCCGGATCGTCGCGGTCGACGGGCTGCGGCTGTCGGTCACCGGGCTCGACGCGATCGACGGCACCCCGGTTCTCGACGTCAAGCCGGTCCTGCGCGGCTTCATCGCGCGCGGCGAGGTGTGCGAGCCGGCGTGGGCTGGTGAGATCATGGCCGGCTACTGGTAACCCCGGCGAAATTGCACGTCAGCGCCCAGCGCTGGCCGGGCCGGTCGAGCTCGATCCGGCTGCAGTGATCGAGGACGTCGCGGCCGATCAGGATCCACGGCGGCTGCTGCTTCTTCTTCGTCGCGGTGACGGTGATCGCGTCGTCGTCCTGGTCGGCGCTGCTCGTCCCGGCGTGCGCGCGCGCGTCGAGTTCCTTCGCGTGCGCCTCGGTGATCCGAGCGGCGGGCGCCACCAGCGGCAGGCCGAGCAGCGTCGCGCCGGGGGTCGGGATGACATGCTCGAACGGCAGTGCGCTGCCCGGGAACGGGTGCCACAGCCCGACCCGACCGGTCCGCTTGAACATCCCAGCGGCTTCGAGCAGCTGCGCGGCGTGGCCGTTGAACAGGGTTTCGGGCGAGCGGACGTCGAGGATGACGTGGACCTTCTCGCCGCCGACCGACGCGATCATCGCGGCGTCGCCCTTGCCGGCGCGGCCGATCCCATAGACCAGCCCGCCCTTCGGCGCGTTCGGCTGGATGATGGTGACGTGCTCGGCGGGGAGCGCGAGGAGCGAGATCACACCGTCGCTGTCGTCGGCGAGTTCCTTGTCGAACCAGACCGTCGGAACACTGGTTTCGGGCAGACCGTCGATCGCGATGTCGTATAGGTTGAACCGGATCAACGCGCTGCCACCCGGCAAGAAATTGATCTTCAACGTCTGCTTGCCGAGCAGCGGGAACGCCTTGAGGTGAGCTCGTGCCGCCGGAGCCATGTTGAGCAGCAGCGCCTTGTCGAAGCCGAGCGCGACGCGGACGTTGAGGTCAGTCTGCTTGACCCGCAGCCGCGCCATCGGCTGGACCCCGGAGACGATGTCGAAATGGTCGGCTTGGGCCGCCGCAATCGGAGCCGCACCCAACACCAACGCTGTCATCCCCGCGAACGCGGGGAGCCAATGTCGCAGTGCGGTGACTTTGGGGCCCCGCGTTCGCGAGGATGACACGTTGTTAGTCACGTTACCGTAAATCGGCCGGACCCCCGGTGAGGACGAAGCGGCGGTCGCAATAGCCGCAGTCGGCAAACCCGCTCGGCCCCATCTGCAGATAGACCAGCGGATGGCCGTTCGGACCGCCCTCCTCATCGCCGTCGCAGGCGACGCGGGTCGCGGTGACGTAGAAGACTTCGGGCGGCGGGATCGTGTCCATAGCCTGCGCCTGTAGCAAGCGCACTGCCGGCGTGAAAGGCGGATCAGTCCGGGGGAACGATCGAGAGGCGGAGCGTGCCGGTGCTGCCCGCATTTTGCACAGCGGTGCGGCAGACGCTGACCATGCTCAGTGCTTCGCCGAAAGTGAAGCCAATGCCCCCAAGCCCCTTGAACCGGATCGAGCCGGTGCGCTCAATTTCGGCAAGGACGGCCGTCTGCTGGAGAAAATTGATCCCGAAAGCGGTAAGGACGCTCGCCGCAGCGAGATGGCTTATGTCGCTGTCCGCGAAAATGATATGCTTGCGGATGACGGCGCACCGAGCGCTCCACTGATTTTCCATGTTGACCGCACGCTCGCGGTCGGGCGGGTGTTCGTCGCCGCCAGCGCCGTTGCTGTTAACGAAATAGGTGTGCGCGGCGGTATAAATCTCGCCGGCGTCATCGGCGAAATCGTCGATTAGTCTAGCACACGCATAATGGTCGGCCGAGACCTCGCGTCCGCGCGAGTCGGCAATCGCACCGAAGCCCGTGACTCGCGGCGTCGTCACATGCCGATGGTAGATATGACCGACTTCGTGAAGCAAGACGAAAAAGCTCGTCGCCGCCCCCATTTGGACGCAGTACGCCGTGTCGTAGCCGATAAAGGCTCCCTGATTGTCGGTCGTCGCGAACATTGGCGAGGTTGGGCTCGGACCGGTGCGATTGACCAGCCGCAACCCGTCGACTGCGGCCGGGAAGGTCGGCGCGCCGGATCCCCAGTTCATCCCCTTCCAATCGGCGTAGCTCATGCCCGATGCCCC
>JAYTTV010000081.1:0-2327 GCA_043745075.1 Sphingomonadaceae bacterium | reverse complement strand
GGCAGGAGGGTGACAGCGGCGGCGACGTCGGCTTCGGGCATCGTCATCGGATATTGTCCTTCGATCGGGGTGAGGGCGAATCCTTGGCGGAAGCGTCCGGGGGCGACCCCGAAGACGCGGCGAAAAGCACGGGTGAATGCCTCCTGCGATTCGAATCCGCATTCGAAGGCGAGGTCGATCAGGCGCGCATCTGGGTCGTTGACGAGGCGGTGCCCGGCCTTGACCAGCCGACGTCCGCGGACATGCGCCATCACGCTGCGGCCCATCCGTGCGGTAAACAGCCGCGAGAAATGGTAGGGCGACGATCCTGACCGGCCGGCGATTGCGTCGAGCGTCAGCGGCTCGTCGAGATGCGCCTCGATCCAGTCGACGACTGCGATCAGGCTCGGGTGCGGCGGCGTGTCCATGTCCGCATCATGGCTGACCGCGATCGGGTCTGTTCTGACCGGTCTTGCTCTCCCGCGCGGGGAAAGACGCTGCTAAAGCCGGTTCATGGCCGAAGATATTGCTCAACCCGTCGACCCCGCCGCCGAACTCGCGCGCCTCGCGGCCGAGATCGCCGAGCATGCGGCGCGTTACCATCGCGCCGACGCGCCGACGATCAGCGACGCCGATTACGATGCGCTCGTCCGGCGCAACGCCGAACTCGAGGCGGAATACCCGCATCTAAAGCGCGCCGACTCGCCGTCGGAGGCGGTCGGGGCGGTGGCGGCGGCCGGGTTCGGCAAGGTCGTCCACTCACGGTCGATGCTTAGTCTGGATAACGCATTCGGCGATGACGAAGTCATCGAGTTCATCGCACGGGTTCGCCGTTTCCTGCTGCTGCCGGAGGACGCGACGGTGGTGGTGACGGCAGAGCCGAAGATCGATGGCCTGTCGGTGTCGCTCGTGTACCGCGATGGTACGCTGGTGACCGGGGCGACGCGCGGCGATGGGGCGGTGGGGGAAGATGTTACTGCCAACCTCGCAACGGTCGATGATGTGCCGCAACGGTTGCCTGAGGGCGCGCCGGCACTCGTCGAGGTGCGCGGCGAAATCTATATGTCGAAGGCAGACTTCCTCGCGTTGAACGCGGAGCAGGCGAAGGCTGGCCGCCGGCTGTTCGCCAATCCGCGCAATGCGGCGGCGGGATCGCTGCGCCAGCTCGACGTCGCGGTGACGCGGGCGCGGCCGTTGCGCTTTTTCGCGCATGGCTGGGGCGAGATGAGCGTCGTCCCGGGGGAGACGCAGGCGGGCGTGATGGCGGCGATCGCGGCGTGTGGGTTCCCGGTGAGCGACCGGCTCAAGGTCTGCGGCACTGTCGACGACGCGCTCAATGTCTATCGCGGCATCGAAATCGATCGCGCCGAGCTGCCTTACGACATCGACGGGGTGGTCTATAAGGTCGACCGGCTCGACTGGCAGGCGCGGTTGGGCCAAGTCGCGCGGTCGCCGCGCTGGGCACTCGCGCATAAATTTCCCGCCGAGCGCGCGACGACGACTTTGCTCGCGATCGACATCCAGGTCGGGCGGACCGGGCAGTTGACCCCGGTCGCGCGTCTCGAACCCGTCGGCGTCGGCGGGGTGATCGTGACCAATGCGACGCTTCACAACGAGGACGAGATCGCGCGCAAGGACGTCCGCGTCGGCGACACCGTCGAGCTCCAGCGCGCCGGCGACGTCATCCCGCAAATCCTCGGTCCGGTGCTGAGCGACGCGCCGCGCGGCGAAGCCTTTGTTTTTCCGACCGTCTGTCCGGCGTGCGGCAGCCTTGCGGTGCGCGAGGCTGGCGAAGTCGCGCGGCGGTGCACCGGCGGGCTGATCTGCCCGGCTCAGCAGATCGAACGCCTGCGGCACTTCGTTTCGCGCCGTGCGCTCGAAATCGAGGGACTTGGGGCGGAGCGGATCGAACTGTTCGTCGGCGAGGGGCTGATCACGACCCCGGCGGATATTTTCCGACTGAGGGACCACCGCGACGCGCTCGTGGCGCGCAAGGGGTTCGAGGCGAAGTCGGTGGATAATCTGCTTGCGGGGATCGAGGCGCGGCGCGATGTGCCGCTCGACCGCTTCCTGTTCGGGCTCGGCATCCGGCATGTCGGTGAGATTACAGCGCGCGATCTGGCGCGGGCTTTCGTGTCTTATCAGGGCTTTGCGGAACGAGTCGTGGCGGCGGTCGAGCATATGCAGGCAGCGGCTCCGGTCATCGGCGAGAACGACGACAAATTCCGCAAGCGGCGTGCGGGGGAGTTGGCGGCGCTGTTCGCGGTCGGCGGAGTCGGCCCCGAGATCGCCGAGGCGATCACCGACTTCTTCGCCGAGGCGCATAACCGCGATCTCGTCGCCGACCT
>JAYTTV010000080.1:0-9009 GCA_043745075.1 Sphingomonadaceae bacterium | reverse complement strand
AGCCGCTCGCCGAATATCTGTGCGCCGAAATCCAGGAGGTCTATCGTCTCCAGGGCGTGCGGATCAACGACAAGCACATCGAGACGATCGTTCGCCAGATGCTCCAGAAGGTCGAGATCACCAAGTCGGGCGACACGACGATGCTCGTCGGCGAGCAGGTCGACCGGCTCGAGATGGAGGAGCAGAACGCCAAGCTCGGCAAGAACGAAGCGGGCGCCGAGGGCAAGCCGGTCCTGCTCGGGATTACCAAGGCGTCGCTCCAGACCAAGAGCTTCATCAGCGCCGCGTCGTTCCAGGAAACGACCCGCGTGCTGACCGAGGCGGCGGTCCAGGGCAAGATCGACACGCTGACGGGCCTCAAGGAAAACGTCATCGTCGGCCGCCTGATCCCGGCGGGTACCGGCGCGGCGATGGCGCGGATGCGGGTGACGGCAACGTCGCGCGACGCCGCGCTGCGGGCCTCGCAGGCAGCCAAGCAGGTGGTGGCGGTGCCGCTCCCGGCCGAAGCCGACATCCTGTCGTCGCCGCTGGGTGAAGTGGCGGGCTAAGCCTTAGCCTTCGACACGACGAACGTGATGAAACCCCGCCGGAGCGATCCGGCGGGGTTTTTCGTGCGTTCGATACGTAACGATGCAGCCAGCGGCGTTTTTGTGCGTTGCCCAACCAAGGTCATAATGCCCGCGTATCTGTTCGACCAACGGCCGATAGAGCCCATACCTGAAAGAGGATGTCGCCCAGTGCGCCAGAACGAACTCCGCGTCGCTCTTTTCTCCGGAAACTATAATTACCAGCGCGACGGAGTGAACAACGCGCTCAACCGGCTCGTCGGCTATCTCGAGCGGCAGGGCGTCGCGGTCCGGGTCTACTCCCCGACGAGCGACACCCCGGCGTTCGAGCCGACCGGCACGCTGATCTCGGTTCCATCGGTCAAGATTCCCGGGCGCGGCGATTACCGCTTCGCTTATGCGATGGACGGCGCGACGCGTCGTGATCTCGAGGCGTTCGCGCCCAACCTGATCCACCTGTCGGTGCCCGACCGACTTGCCTTCCACGCCAAGCGCTGGGGGCAGGCGCACGGCGTGCCTGTCGTCGCGTCGGCGCACACGCGCTTCGACACCTACCTCGGCTATTACGGCCTTGCGTGGGTCAACAGCATCCTCGGCGACGTCATGCGCAACCTCTATACCGGGCTGCCCGAAGTCTATGCGCCGTCGGAGTCGTTCGCCGACCAGCTCCGCGCCGACGGCATGGCCGACAACATCAAGATCTGGAGCCGCGGCGTCGATGCGGCAGTCTTCACCCCCGCGCGCCGCTCGTTCGACTGGCGGCAGAGCCTCGGCATCGGCGACGACGAGCGCGTCATCGCTTTCGTCGGGCGGCTGGTCATGGAGAAGGGCCTCGACGTCTTCGCCGACACGATCGACCGGCTGATCGCCAACGGCGTCGCGCACCGCGTCCTGATCGTCGGCGATGGCCTCGCCCGCGAATGGGCCGAGTCGCGGATGCCGCAGGCGATCTTCACCGGACAGCTTGCCGGGGCCGATCTGGCGCGGGCCTATGCCTCGTCGGACATGCTGTTCAATCCGTCGACAACCGAGACCTTCGGCAACGTTACGCTCGAAGCGATGGCGTGCGGGCTTCCCGTCGTCGGCGCGCGTGCGACCGGCACGTCGAGCATCGTCCATCACGGCATTTCGGGGCAGCTCGTCAGCCCGGGCGACATCGACGGCTATGCCGCCGCGCTGACGACATATCTGACCGACACCCGCTCCGCGGCGATGGCGGGCGAAGCCGGCCTCGTGCTGAGCCGTCGCTACGACTGGGACGAGATCAACCAGACGATGCTCGACCATTATCTGCGGATCGTGGGTATTCCGACCGCACTGCCGCAGTCGGTGTTCGCCCCGCTCGTCGACCGCGTGGTGACGGCGCTCCGCGCGGCGTAACGAGTCTCCTCTCCCGTGCGGGGGAGCGAAGCGCCGACCTTTTCAACTCACCCGCAAACGCCTATATCACTCCTGCATCCCGGAAACGGGCGGCTATGGCGATAGAGGGTGTCGTGCAATAGACACAGCGGACCCGGGGGCGGTACCCGGCGGCTCCACCATTCCAACCCCGTTGTCGGGGGCGGCATGGGGCCGAAACAGGATCGACGTGTGTTCAAAGACGAAGACCTTCGCCCGGCCTGAATAAGCCGTTAAATGGTTCACAACCCAGAAATGCCAACGACAACGAGGCATTCGCAATCGCAGCGTAACCCGGTCCTAACGGACTAAGTTACACTGGCCGAAAGCGCGGTACGGGCCACACCGGGCAACAGAAGTGGACACCGGCGGTACGGGGAGCACCGAGCAACAGAAGCTCCCCACTGTTTTATACCGCTTCCGATACGAACCCAATGCGTACTTGACCCCCGGCGGCCACCGCGCCACCTATGCGCCTAGCCCCGGAGCCCTCGCGTGAACGACACGACCGCCGACAGTCTGATCCCGTACGACGAGATCGTGCAGACCGCATTGCGCTCGGTCGTGCAGCGGGTGCTCGAACGGATCGACGCCGAGGGAGGTCTCCCCGGCGCGCACCATTTCTACATCGCCTTCCGCACCCGCTACCCCGGCGTCGACATGCCGAAGCATCTGCTCGAGCGCTATCCCGAGGAGATGACGATCGTCATCCAGCATCGCTACTGGGACCTCGCGATCAACGACGAGCGCTTCACCATCGGGCTGAGCTTCAATCAGGTGCCGGCGAAGCTGTCGATTCCGTTCGCCGCGGTGACCGGCTTCGTCGACCCGGCGGTCAACTTCGCGCTCCAATTCGTCCCGAACACCGATGTCGCCGAGCCGGAGCCCGAACCCGAGGCACCGCCGCCGCTGCTGCCGATCGAGGATGGGTCGAACGTCGTGACGCTCGATCGCTTCCGCAAGAAGTAGCCGCGCTTCCAACTGCGGCCCCGCTCCGATAGACACCGCGCACACCGCGTTCCGGAGCCAGACATGACCACCCGTACCGAAACCGACAGCTTCGGCCCGATCGACGTCGACGCCGCCGTCTATTGGGGCGCGCAGACGCAGCGGTCGATCGGCAATTTCCCGATCGGCACCGAGCGGATGCCGCTGCCGCTGATCCACGCGCTCGGCCTCGTCAAGCAGGCGGCGGCGCGGGTCAATGCGCGGTTGGGCGTGCTCGACGACAATCTCGCGCCGTGCATCGAGCAGGCGGCGGGGGAGGTCGCGAGTGGCAAGTGGGACGACCAGTTTCCGCTCGTCGTCTGGCAGACCGGGTCGGGCACCCAGTCGAACATGAACGCGAACGAGGTCATCGCCGGGCGCGCCAACGAGCTGCTCGCGGGCAAGCGCGGCGGCAAGACCCCGGTCCATCCGAACGACCACGTCAACGCCGGAGCGTCGTCGAACGACACCTTCCCGACCGCGATGCACGTCGCCGCCGCGATGGAGATCGATGCGCGGCTGATCCCGGCGTTGAAGCACCTTCACGCCGCACTGATGACCAAGGTCGCGGCGTGGCACGACATCATCAAGATCGGGCGGACGCACCTCCAGGACGCGACTCCGGTCAGCCTCGGCCAGGAAATGTCGGGCTATGCGCGCCAGGTCGAGGACGGCATCGCCCGCATCGAGGCGGTGCTGCCGCGCCTCCACCGGCTCGCGCAGGGCGGGACCGCAGTCGGTACCGGGCTCAACACCCGGACCGGGTTCGCCGAGGCGATCGCCGCCGAACTGGCGACGCTGACCGGCATCCCCTTCGTCACCGCGCCGAACAAGTTCGAGGCGCTAGCGACCCACGACACGATGGTCGAGCTGTCGGGGGCATTGAACGTCCTCGCGGTCAGCCTGACCAAGATCGCCAATGATTTCCGGCTGTTGGGGTCGGGGCCGCGCTCGGGCCTCGGCGAACTCAGCCTGCCCGAGAACGAGCCGGGCAGCTCGATCATGCCCGGGAAGGTCAACCCGACGCAGGCCGAGGCGCTGACGATGGTCGCGGCGCGGGTGATGGGTAACCACGTCACCGTCACGATCGGCGGGCTGCAGGGGCATCTCGAGTTGAACGTCTTCAAGCCGGTGATCGCCGACGCCGTCCTCCAGTCGATCCGCCTGCTCGCCGATGCCGCGGTGAGCTTCACCGATCGCTGCGTCGCCGGGACCGAGCCGAACCGCGACCGCATCGCCGAGCTCGTCGAACGCTCGCTGATGCTCGTCACCGCGCTCGCGCCGGAGATCGGCTACGACAACGCCGCGAAGATCGCCAAGCACGCGCACCATAGCGGCGGGACGTTGCTCGAATCGGCGCTCGAACTCGGGCTGATCGACGAGGCGCGCTTCCGCCGCATCGTCCGCGCCGACGCGATGCTCGGCCCCGACCCGGCATGACGCAATTTGCCACGACCACGCGGACGGCCGCTCCTGCCCGCCGCGGACTGATGTTCGTTCTGTCCTCCCCCAGCGGGGCGGGCAAGACGACGATGTCGCGGCGGCTGGTCGTCGACGACCCCGAGATCGTCATGTCGGTGTCGGTGACGACGCGCCCGCCGCGCTCCGGCGAGATCGAGGGGCGCGACTATCGCTTCGTCGACGATGCCGGTTTCGATGCGCTGATCAAAGACGATCAATTGCTCGAATGGGCGACGGTGTTCGGGCATCGCTACGGCACGCCGCGCGGGCCGGTCGAGGACACGCTCCACGCCGGGCGCGACGTGCTGTTCGACATCGACTGGCAGGGGACACAGCAGCTCCAACAGACCGACGCCGCGAGCGACCTCGTCCGCGTGTTCATCCTGCCGCCGACGATGGCTGAACTGGAGCGTCGCCTGCGCGGACGCGGCACCGACAGCGAGGACGTCGTCGCGCAGCGGATGAAGCGCGCCGCGACCGAAATCAGCCATTGGGGCGAGTATAATTACATCCTGATCAACGACGATCCCGATGTCTGCCTCGGCGAAATCCGCGCGATCCTCAAGGCCGAGCGCCTGCGTCGCAAGCGCCAGTTGGGGCTGGCGAATTTCGTCCGCGACATGCTCGCCTGAAACGAAGTTTAGGCGCAACCGCGGCGAACTTCATGCTACGGTAAGACATGCGCAGGGGTGTGCTCTTACTGACGATCGCCGTGCTGTGCGCGGGGAGCACGGCGCGTGCCGGAGTCGCCGCGACATGGCGCGCAGTGATCCACCCCGATGACCGCGTCCGGCTGCTCGGCCTGTGGCCGGCATGGACCAGCGCCAAGGCGAAGGCGATCGTCCACGGGGAGACCGCCGACTGGGCCGCACTCGGCCGCCTCGCCGATCCTGCCGCTGCGGCCGACGGCGACTGGCCCGCCGCCGGGGCGTATCGCTGCCGCGTGGTCAAGCTCGGCGCAACCTTGCCGGGACAGCCCGACATCGCCCCGCTCCGCGACTTTCCCTGCACCGTGACCAACGACGACGGCGTGATCGGCTTTGCCGGACACAACGCGTTCCAGTCGTCGACCGGACGGCTGTATCCCGATGGCGAGCGGATGGTCTTCCTCGGCGCGATGACGTTGCGCGGAGACATGTCGCAGTTCGCTTATGGCGCCGATCCCGACCGCAACGTGGTCGGCGTGCTCGAGCGAATCGGCCCGGCGCGGTGGCGGCTGGCGCTGCCGTGGCCGCGCTTCCAGTCGACGCTCGACGTGGTGGATATCGTCCCCGCGAGCTGAGTCCGCGGCAGTCCGACCGCAGCCTGCGGTGACCAACCGCCGCGGGGTTCACCCTAACGTAATCCTGTGCTGGCTCGGGCGCGCGGCTCTGCTAGAGTGACGCCAATTCCGCAAAAGGAGTCCTTGGGATGCGCGACTACACCAAATTCTACATCGATGGTGCGTGGGTCGAGCCGCTCGGCAGCGCCCGCCTCGACGTCATCAATCCGGCGACTGAGGCGGTCGCCGGGACAATCGCGATGGGCACCGCCGCCGACGCCGACCGTGCGGTGATGGCGGCGCGCAAGGCATTCGATTCGTTCGCCGCGACGAGCCGCGAAGACCGCGTCGAGCTCCTCCAGAACATCGTCGCCGAATATCAGAAGCGCTACGCCGACATCGCCGCCGCGATCACCGAGGAGATGGGCGCGCCCGGCTGGCTCGCGATGCAGGCGCAGGCGGCGATCGGCGTCGGCCATCTGATGACCGGCATCGAGGTGCTCAAGAATTACCGCTTCGACGAACTGCGCGGCGCGACGATGGTGTCGAAGGAGCCGATCGGCGTCTGCGCCTTCATCACCCCGTGGAACTGGCCGATCAACCAGATCGCCTGCAAGGTCGTCCCCGCGATCGCGGTCGGCTGCACGATGGTCCTGAAGCCGAGCGAGATCGCACCGTTCAGCGCGCAATTGTGGACCGAGGTGATGCACGCCGCGGGCGTTCCGGCGGGCGTGTTCAACCTCGTCAACGGCGACGGCCCGACCGTCGGCGCGGCGCTGAGCAGCCACCCCCAGGTCGACATGGTCAGCTTCACCGGCTCGACCCGCGCCGGGATCGAGGTCGCGCGCAACGCCGCCCCGACGGTCAAGCGTGTCGCGCAGGAGCTCGGCGGCAAGTCGCCGAACATCATCCTCGATGACGCCGATCTCGACGCGGCGGTGACGCGCGGCGTGGTGTCGATGATGAATAATTCGGGCCAGTCGTGTAACGCGCCGTCGCGGATGCTCGTCCCCGCGGGCAAGATGGCGCAGGCCAAGACGATCGCCGCCGCCGCCGCCGAAAGCGTGACGGTCGGCCCGCCCGACGGCAACGCCAAGATCGGCCCGGTCGTGTCCGAGGCGCAGTGGCACAAGATCCAGGGGCTGATCCAGAAGGGCATCGACGAAGGCGCGACGCTCGTGTCCGGCGGCACCGGCAAACCCGAGGGGCTCGAGACCGGCTATTATGTCAAGCCGACGGTCTTCGCCGACGTCACCAACGACATGACGATCGCCCGCGAGGAGATCTTCGGCCCGGTCCTGACGATGCTCGGCTATTCGTCGGAGGACGACGCGGTCGCGATCGGCAACGACACCGTTTACGGCCTCGCCGCGTACGTGCAGGGCGAACTCGGCCACGCCCATGCGGTGGCGAAGAAGCTCCGCGCCGGACAGGTGTTCATCAACGGCACCGGCGGCGACCTGATGGCCCCGTTCGGCGGCTACAAGCAGTCGGGCAACGGCCGCGAGTGGGGCGACCACGCGTTCGCCGAGTTCCTCGAGGTCAAGGCGGTGTTGGGCTGGGGCGCGAAGGAAGCGGCGGAGTAAGAAGACCGTTCTCCCTCTCCCCTTGAGGGAGAGGGACGGTTGCGCCCTTCGCGCAACCAGGGTGAGGGTGAGGGTGAGGGGGGGCGCGGCCCGAGTTGAGTGCGTGCGAGCGTCGATGCGATGGCTTCACCCGCAGCCATCGCCAGATCACCGGGGGAACGTCCATGCCGCATCAACCCGACTACGACGCACCCACCCGCGTCCCCCGCGCCCGCATCCTCCGCGCCGACGCCACCCCCGCAGAACGCGACCTCTGGCAATCCTCCGCGGCGGGAAACTCGGTGCCCGCTTCCGCCGCCAGCAGCCGATCGGGCCGTTCATCGTCGACTTCTACTGCGCGGCGGCGGGGCTGGTGGTGGAGCTGGACGGGGCGGGGCATAGCGATCGGGTCGAGTACGATGCGCGGCGGACGGCCTGGCTGGAGGCGAAGGGGCTGACCGTGTTGCGCTTTGCCAATGCCGAGGTGATCGAACGACCGCAGGCGGTTTTCGTGCGGATTATGACTGTGCTTCAGGGGCTTATCTCCGGCACTCACCCTCACCCTGGCGCGTGAAGAACGCGCCGTCCCTCTCCCTCAAGGGGAGAGGGAAGTCAGAAAGTCGAAGATGATCCCTACCCGCATCACCTCCCTCCTCGGGGTCGAGCACCCCATCCTTCTCGCGGGCATGGGCGGGGTGTCGTACGCCGAGGTCTGCGCGGCGGTCAGTGAGGCGGGCGGGTTCGGTTCGCTCGGCATGGCGGGGCTGCCGCCGTCGGCGATCCGCACGCAGATGCGCCGCGTCCGCGAGCTTACCGGCAAGCCGTTCGGGGTCGACCTGCTCACCGCACAACCCGAGACCTTGACCGCGTCGGTCGACGTCATCATCGAGGAGGGCGCCAAGGCGTTCATCGCCGGGCTCGGCGTGCCGGTCGCGATTATCGAGCAGCTCAAGGCGGCGGGCGTCGTCGTCATGTGCATGGCAGGGTCGGTCCGCCACGCGGTCAAGGCGGCAGAGGCTGGGTGCGACGTCGTCATCGCGCAGGGGACCGAGGCGGGCGGGCATACCGGGTCGGTGGCGTCGGTCGCGCTGTGGCCGCAGGTGGTCGACGCGGTCGACGTGCCGGTAATCGCGGCGGGCGGGCTGTTCGACGGGCGCGGGCTCGCGGCGGCGCTGGCGTTCGGTTGCGAGGGCGTGTGGATGGGGACGCGCTTCATCGCCTCGACCGAGGCGCACGCCGCCGACGTCTACAAGGATGCGATCGTCGCAATGTCCGAGAGCGACACCGTCATCAGCCGCGGCTTCACCGGCAAGACGCTCCGCGCGATCGCCAACGACACGACGCGCGAGTGGGCCGGGCGCGAGCCGCTGCCGTTCATGGCGCAGGTGGCGAACTCGGCGCGGCTCAACCTGCTCGGGCCGATCGCCGGGGTGGTCGAGGATGTGAATCCGGCGACGCAGTGCCTCGCGGCCGGGCAGGGCGGGGGCGGGATTACCGAAATCCTGTCATGCGCGGAGATCGTCGCGCGGACGATGGCGGAGGCCGAGGCGGTGATTGCGTGGCTTACCCGTCGTTAGGCGACGCGCTTCGGCTCCGCGACCATCGACGGGGCGCGCCGTGCCGCCTCGCTCGGCGTCGTTCCCGGCGGGGCGATGCCGGCGTCGACGACCCCGGCGGCGGCGGCATGGATCGCCTTGCGGATGCGCGGGTAGGTGCCGCAGCGGCAGATGTTGGTGATGCCGGCGTCGATCTCCTCGTCGGTCGGGTGCGG
>JAYTTV010000079.1:0-32047 GCA_043745075.1 Sphingomonadaceae bacterium | reverse complement strand
CGGGGACCCATCACCCACACTGTCGGGGTGACGGGTCCCCGCCTTCGCGGGGATGACGGCTGTGTGCGTGAGGACGGCTGTGCCGCTAAGTAACGTTGGGTGCGTGCGGCGCCGCTGAACACGCTGTCCTACATCCCGGGGAGCGCCTAGGTTGCCGCCGATGACATTATACTCCTTCTCGAACCGCGGCCGGATTGTCCCGAAATGGTTCAGAGTGGTTAGGGTTCGCGCGAACGGTCCGTCAACTTCGTCAACTTCCAAATTGTCTTTAGTGCCAAGTCGGTAAACGTGACTCGCCCGTAGCGCCGTCGAATGACGTCGACCCAGCCAACCGCGTGCGACGCCAACCGCATCACCGCGCAACCCGAGGGGTCGACCCCGCATGCCGCGGCGGTGCTCACCGCGACGATCCTCGCGTCGAGCCTCGCCTTCGTCGACGGGTCGGTGGTCAACGTCGCGCTTCCCTCGATCGGGCGCGACCTCGCCGGCGCGGCCCCGGACCTGCAGTGGGTGGTCAACGCCTACCTCCTGCCGTTGAGCGCGCTGCTCCTGCTCGGCGGCGCGGCAGGCGACCGCTACGGGCGGCGACGGTTGCTCGTGGCAGGCATCGCGCTGTTCGCGCTCGCCTCGATGCTCTGCGCCGCTGCGCCGACCCTGCCGTGGCTTCTCGCCGGGCGCGGGCTTCAGGGGATCGGCGCGGCGATGCTGATGCCGAACAGCCTCGCGATCCTCGGCAGTTCGTTCAGCGGCGAGGCGCGCGGGCGGGCGATCGGAACATGGGCGGCGGTGGGGGCGATCGCCGGGGCGATCGGGCCGCTCATCGGGGGCTGGCTCGTCGACCTGATCGGCTGGCGCGCGATCTTCTTCATCAACCTGCCGATCGCTGCCGGGGCGATCGTCCTCGCGCTCCGCTATGTCGGCGAATCGACCGACGACGGCACCCCGCTCGACTGGACCGGCGGAATCCTTGCGACCGCCGCGCTCGGGGCGTTGACTTGGGGGCTGACGTTGCGCTCGACCGGGGCGGGCGGCGGCGTCGTGCTGGTCGCGGGCGCGGTGCTGCTCGTTGGCTTCATCGCGGTCGAGTGGCGGCGCGGCGACCGGGCGATGATGCCGGTGTCGCTATTTACTTCGCGCAGCTTCACCGGGCTGACGGTGCTGACGCTGCTGCTGTACGGCGCACTCGGTGGGCTGCTGCTGTTGCTGCCGTATGTGCTGATCGAGGCCGATCATTATTCGGCGTTTGCTGCCGGGGCGGCGCTGCTGCCGTTGCCGGTTACTATCGGCATCGCGTCGCGTGCGATGGGGCGGGTCGCGGGAAAGACCGGGTCGCGGCTGCCGCTGACCGTCGGGCCGATCGTCGTCGCCGGCGGCTTCCTCCTCGCCGCGCGGATCGGCGGCGGCGGGACGTATTGGACCGAGGTGTTTCCGGCGCTGGTCGTGATCTCGCTCGGCATGGCGGGGGCTGTCGCGCCGCTGACGACGGCAGTGCTGAGCTCGGTCGACGCGCGCCACACCGGGACCGCGTCGGGGTTCAACAGCGCGGTGGCGCGGACCGGCGGGATGATCGCGACGGCGCTACTCGGCGCGGCGCTCGCGGCGAAGGGCGGTGCGCTCGTCGCCGCGTTCCACATCGCAGCATTCGTCGCGGCGTCGCTCGCGCTGGGGGCGGGGCTGGCTGCGTTCGCCCTGCTCGACGCAATTCGCCCGGGTACGAAATAGGCTTGGGACGGGACCGAAACCTCATGCTATCGAACGATTCGGTTGCGACTCAAATTAGGAAACCCAATGACTTTGTCGATGTATCAGGCGTCGGTGCCGGTGTTCGCCCGGCAGTTCGCCTCGCTCACCGCGATCCTCGACAAGGCCGAGGCATCCGCCGCCGAGCGCGGGATCGATCCAGCCCAGCTGCTCGAAGCACGCCTTGCCCCCGACATGCACCCGCTAACGCGGCAGGTTCAGATCGCCTCCGATGCGGTCAAAGGCGGAATCGCGCGTCTCGGTGGGGTCGAGATGCCGTCCTTCCCCGACACCGAGACGAGCTTCGCCGAGCTCAAGGAGCGGATCGCCAAGACCGTCGCGTTCATCGAGTCGGTGCCTGCCGACAAGATCGACGGCAGCGAGGAGCGCGCCATCACCTTGAAGATCGCCGACCGTGAGATGACCTTCCCGGGGCAGACCTTCCTGCTCGGCTTCGTCCTGCCGAACTTCTTCTTCCACGTCTCGATCGCCTACGCCCTGCTGCGCTCGAACGGCGTCGAGATCGGCAAGCGCGATTATCTCGGCGGGGTCTGACCCCCGCCTAGAAGGCAGGATCGAAGGCAGGCTCGTGGATGCCGCATTCGGTCTTGTCCCAACCGCGCCAGCGTCCCGAGCGCGGGTCTTCGCCGGGGAGGACCTTGGTCGTGCACGGGACGCAGCCGATCGAGGCGAAGCCCTGCGCCTCGAGCGGGTGGCGCGGCAGCTGGTGCTCGGCGAAATAGGCATCGAGGCGGGCCTTGTCCCAGTCGGCGAGCGGGTTGACCTTCAACCGCCCCTCGTCGAGCTCGAAGCGCGGCAACGCAGCACGCGTCTTGCCCTGAAAGCCCTTGCGCCCCGACAGCCACGCGTCGAACGGCGCGAGCGCGGCGCGGAGCGGCTCGACCTTGCGGATCTCGCAGCAGCCGTCGGGGTCGAAGCTCCACCGCAGGCTGGTCGGATCGCGCGCCGCGAGCCGGTACGGGTCGGGCCGGTGGACGCGCAGGTCGGTCAGCCCGAGCCGCTCGGCAAGCTCGTCGCGATAGGCGAGCGTCTCGCCGAACATCTTCTGGGTGTTGATGAAAATCACCGGCACCGTCTTGTCGATCGACGCGACGAGGTGGAGCAGAACGGCAGATTCTGTGCCGAACGACGACACCGCCGCGGTCCGCCCGGCAAGCTCGCCGGTCAGCAACTCGGCGAGAATCACGGATGTCTCGACCCCGTCGAAGCGCCGGTTCATCGCCTCGACGTCGGCCAGCGTGAACGCCGGGGCCACATCTATGACGTCGTGAATGCGGGCGGGCTCAGCCATGCCGCAACGCCCAGACCGGAGGGCGGCCATCGGCGGCCTTCTGGTAGACATAGTCGTAGCGGGTCAGCGCCGCCTCGACCCGCGCCGTATCAAGCGGCTTGGCCGGGGCGAAGCTGTCGAAGCCGACGCGGCGCATGAAGAAAATCTGGTCGAGCAGCACGTCGCCCGCCGCGCGAAGCTCGCCAGTGTACCCCGCCTCGCGGAGGATGCGCGCCGACGAATAGCCGCGTCCGTCGCGGTACTTGGGGAACGACACCTCGATCAGCCGCAGCCCGCCGAGGTGCGGCACCAATGCGCGCGCATCGTCGCCGGGATCGAGCCGGACCGCGGCGGTGTTCGACGTCGCGCTGAAATCGGCGAGCGCGACGACCGGGCCGTCATACAACGGCGCGTCGCGGAAGCTGAGCACCGGGGTCGCGGTCTCGGGAACCGGCACGGCATTGGCGACCGGGGACTGATCCTGAACGTCGGTCATGCGGCATCCTCGGGCAGCTTGGCGATGACCTTGAGCTCGAAGTTGAACCCGTAAAGCCACGTCACCCCGATCCCGGTCAGCGTCGGATACGGCGGCTCCCCCAGAAACTCGGCGCGAACCTTCGCTGCGATCGGCAGCGTCTTCTCGGGGTCGACGGTGTAAATCGTGAGATCGACGATGTCGTCCAACGTGCACCCGCCCGCCGCGAGCACCGCTTCGAGGTTCCGGTACGCGAGCCGAAGCTGGGCCTCTGGATCGGGTTCGGGGCTACCGTCTGCGCGGCTGCCAACCTGCCCCGAAACGAACAGGAAGCCACCCGACACGACCGCCGCCGAATATTTGTGGCGCTCGTACAGTTCCTGCCGACCGGCGGGAAAGACCGCGACCCGCTTACCCATAAACCGCATCCTTGAATGGCCCGGCACCGACCCGGCGATACGTGTCGAGGAAGCGCTCGCCGGGGCCGCTGCGCACCGTGCGGTATGCCTCGATCACCTTCTCGACCGCATCGACGACGCCGGCTTCGGAGAAGCCGGGGCCGAGGATTTTGGCGAGGCTGGCGTCTTCCGCGCCCGACCCGCCGAGCGAGAGCTGGTACGCTTCCTCGCCCTTCTTATCGACGCCGAGGATACCGATGTGGCCGGCGTGGTGGTGCCCGCACGCGTTGATGCACCCCGAGATCTTGATCTTGAGCTCGCCGATGTCGTGCTGGCGGTCGAGATCGGCGAAGCGCTCGGCGATCTTTTGCGCGACCGGGATCGAGCGGGCGTTCGCCAGCGCGCAATAATCGAGCCCCGGGCAGGCGATGATGTCGGTGACGAGGTCGAGGTTCGGCGTCGCCAGCCCGGCCCCGTCGAGCGCGGTCCACAGTGCATACAGGTCGGCCTTGCGGACATGCGCGAGGACGAGGTTCTGGCTGTGGGTGACGCGGATCTCGTCATGGGCGAAGCGCGCGGCGAGGTCGGCGATCAGGTCCATCTGGTCGGCGGTGGCGTCGCCGGGGATGCCGCCGACGGGCTTGAGGCTGATCGTCGCGATCGCATAGCCCGGCTGCTTGTGCGCGTGGACGTTCTGGTCGAGCCACAACGCAAAATCGGGGTCGCTGCGGTCGACGGTGTCGGGCGCGGCGCGGTCGTAGTCGGGGTCGGCGAACTGCGCGACGATCCGGTCATATTCGGCTTGCGGCGCATCGAGCGCGAGGGGTTCGAGGATCGCCCATTCGGCCTCGACCTGACGGGTGAACTCCGCCGCGCCGAGCTCGTGGACGAGGATCTTGATCCGCGCCTTGTAGATGTTGTCGCGGCGGCCGTAGCGATTGTAGACCCGCAACACCGCCTCACAGTAGCTCAGATACTGGCGCGCCGGGATGAACTCGCGGATGACATGGCCGATCATCGGCGTCCGCCCCATGCCGCCGCCGACCCAGACCTTGAAGCCCAACTCGCCGTCCGACTCGCCGTCCTTGCGGATGAGCTGCAACCCGATGTCGTGGAGCTGGATCGCGGCGCGGTCGACGTCGGTGGCGATCACCGCGATCTTGAACTTGCGCGGCAGGAAGCTGAATTCGGGGTGGAAGCTCGACCATTGGCGGAGCAGTTCGGCGTAAGGGCGCGGGTCGGCGACCTCGTCGGCGGCGGCCCCGGCGAACTGGTCGCTGCTGATATTGCGGATGCAGTTGCCGCTGGTCTGGATCGCGTGCATCTCGACCGCTGCCAGCTCGGCGAGCAGGTCGGGGGCCTCCGACAGCTTGATCCAATTATACTGGATGTTCTGGCGCGTGGTAAAATGGCCGTAGCCGCGATCGTACGTGCGCGCGATGTGCCCGAGCATCCGCATCTGCGTTCCCGACAGCGTCCCGTACGGCACCGCGACGCGGAGCATATAAGCGTGAAGCTGGAGGTAGAGCCCGTTCATCAGGCGCAGCGGCTTGAACTGATCCTCGGTGATCTCGTTCGCCAGCCGCCGCGCGACCTGGTCGCGAAACTCGTCGACGCGCGCATCAACCATCGACTGGTCGTATTGGTCATAACGATACATCAGGCGATCGCTTCGGTTGAGTTGGGCCGGTTGAGGTCGCGGCGGATGGTCGGTCCGGCACCGCGGACGCGCTCGCGCATCGTCCGCGGACGTGGACCGTGCGGGGTCATCTCGGCATCGACGAGCGCGGGGTCGTTGATCCGCTCGGCGGCGAGGGTGCGGGCGAGGAGGGCATCGCCGTCGGGTCCGACGTCGACGGCATGCCGCAACGCGAGGCTCCAGTTCGATCCATCCCACCAGACGACGTCGCCGGTTTCGAGGATATTGCCGGTCAACAGACGGATCATGCGAGTTCCTGAAAGACGGCGAGGACGTCGATCGCAGCACCGAGCCGGGCGACGTCGCCGATGACGAGAAGCGCGGGCGACGCGACGGCATTGTCCTCGATCGCGCGACCGAGGTCGGCGAGCAGGGTCCGCAGCGCGCGTGCGCCCGGCAGCGTCCCGCGTTCGAGGACCGCGCACGGCGTTTCGGGGGCAACCCCGTCGGCCATCAATTTGTCGGCGATCGCCGCCGAATTGGTCACGCCCATGTAGACGACGAGCGTCCGTCCCTTGCCCGCGAGACCCGCCCAGTCCTGCTCGGCGAGGTTCTGGCAGGTTCCCGCGACGAAGCTGACCGACGAGGCGTGGTCGCGGTGGGTCAGCGGCATCAAGGCTTCGGCAGCCGCACCGAGCGCGGCGGAGACGCCGGGGACGACCGACACCGCGATCCCGGCGGCAACGAGCGCCTCGACCTCCTCGCCGCCGCGCCCGAAGACGAACGGATCGCCTCCCTTGAGCCGGACGACGGTGCGGCCGGCGCGGGCCTCGGCCACGAGCAACGCGCCGATCTCGGCCTGGGGCAGGGTGTGGCGGGCGCGGCGCTTCGAGACGTCGATGCGGCGTGCGCCGGGGGCGAAGTCGAGCACCGCCGGATCGATCAGGCCGTCGTGAACGACGACGTCCGCCGCCGCCAGCGCGCGAACCGCGCGGACGGTCAGGAGATCGGGCGCGCCGGGGCCGGCCCCGACAAGGGTGACGCGACCGATTTGTGCGACGGGTAGAGCCATGATCGGCAAGTGGGTTGTGCAGTGCCGATTGGAAAGCAAGGGTTTCTTTGCCTCGGGCAAGGCGCGTTACCCAAGCGATGTGGTGGGATATGAGGATGGGCGCGATCGATGTGCTGGTTTCTGCTGTCCTACAGGGTCGCGACGGGGGTACGGTACTAGCCACGAGTCGGGTCGCGTTGGCCGGGCAACGCGCTCTTTCTCATTGTTGGTCGCCCGTTCTGTGGAGGGTCCATTCACCTTCCTGCTCCCCTCCCCTTCAGGAGAGGGGCCGGGGGTGGGGGAGTCGCCGCGATCACTTCAGGCTGGAACTGCCCCACCCCCGGGCCGACGCAAGAGCGTCGTCTCTCGCCCCTCCACTAAAGGGGAGGGGAAGCAGGCTTTACGCGCTCCTTCGAGATACAGGTCGTTGCGAAATTACATGTCCAAAACCGTGAACTTCGTGTGACCTTTCACCTGCGCAGGTTCACGCCAGCTCCTCAAGATCGAGCGCCGCCAACAGCTTAGCACGCGCACGCTGGCAATGGTGCCATAACCCGGGCGAGGCGAGGTCGGCCGGCGCAATCATCTCGGGCCAATGCTCCGCGACGACGCGCTCGATCCGCTCGGCCTTCGCCGCATCGAGGAGAAATCGCGGATCGACCATCGCCGCGTCGGCGACGACGCGGAGGCGGAGGCAGGCGGGGCCGCCGCCGTTGCGCATCGACTCGCGAACCTCGACGAAGTGCAGCGCGCGGATCGGCCCGTTGCTCACGACGAGGGCGTCGAGATACGCCGCGACGCGCGGGTTGGCGCGGGCTTCGGCGGGCAGGATCAGCGCCATGCCGCCTGCGGGCAGCGTCGCCAGCTGCGAGTTGAACAGGTACGACTCGATCGCGTCAGCGAGGCTGACTGCGGCGGCGGGGACCTCGATGATCGTCGCTTCGGGGAGCAGCCCGGTAAGGTCGGCGGCGAACCCCGCGGAGTCGGCAAACGCGAGTTCATGGGCGAAAACGACGGCTTCGTTCGCGACCGCAACGACATCGTTGTGAAACGCTCCCGCCGCGATCGCCGCTGGCGACTGCTCGACGAACAGCGTTCGGGCGGGGTCGAGGCAGTGGCGCCGGGCGATGGCTTCGGACGCGCGCCGGGATTGCCGCGCGGGGAACGGGCCGCCCTCGACGCCGTAGACGAAGACCTCGACTCCCGGTGCGTCGTGCGACGCCGCGAGCCGCATGTGATTGGCAGCGCCCTCGTCGCCGAAGGTCGGCAGCGCCGGATGCACCGCGAAGGCCGGGTCCGCGAACATCAGCCGCACCTGCCGCTCCGTCGCCGTCGCCTCGTGGCTGCGGTGCGGCATCCGCGACAGGTTGGCGATGCTGAGGTGGCAGTGGCCGCCGCTGGTGTCAGGGGCAGGCGAAACTGTTGCAGCGTTCGCGGTCCACATCGACGAGGCCGACATCGCTTGGGCGAATAGGACCGGATCGGCCTTCGCTGCCGCCGCGCAGACGTCGTCATCGCTCCCGCCGAACCCCAACTGCCGCAGCCAGCCGGTCGCCGGGCGGTCGAGCGGGACGAAAAATCCCTGGACCAGCCCAAGGCCCATCGCCGCACGCATCTTCGCCAGCCCCTGCAGCGCCGCGTCGCGTGGCCGCGAGACCGATCCGGCGTTGCCGGCGCTGGCGAGATTGCCGAGGCTCAGCGCGGCGTAGTTGTGGCTCGGCCCGATGATGCCGTCGAAGTTGATCTCGGCGAGACTCACCGCAGCCCCGTCGCGATGCTGCCCTCGATGCCGTCGGCCTCGAGGCTTGCGACGGGCCAAGCGCAATAGTCGGCGGCGTAATAGGCGCTCGGGCGATGGTTGCCGCTGAGGCCGACCCCGCCGAACGGCGCGTTCGACGCTGCACCGTTGGTCGGGCGATTCCAGTTGACCACCCCGGCCCGGCTCTCGTGCCAGAAGCGGTCGTAGAGCGCGGCGTCGCCGCCGATCAGCCCGGCGGACAGCCCGAACTTGGTCGCGTTCGCCTCGGCCATCGCGGCGGCAAAATCGGCGACGCGAATGACCTGGAGGACCGGCCCGAACAGCTCGACGTCGCGGTCTCCGACGCCGGTGACGTCGATCAGCCCCGGCGTCAGGAATGGTCGCTCCGTGTCGCGCCGGTCGAGCCCGCGCAGCACCCGCGCGCCCTTGCCGACCAACGCGCCGAACCCCGCCTCAAGCGCGTCGGCTGCGCGGTTGTCGATCACAGGCCCCATGAACGGCTGTGGCTCGCCGAACGGGGCGCCGACGACGATGCGGTCGATCAGCCCGGCGACGCGGTCGAGCAGCGGCGCGGCATCGGGGCCGACGACCAGCCGCCGCGCGCAGGTGCAGCGTTGCCCGGCCGACAGATACGCCGACTGGACGATCAGCGCCGCCGCCGCGTCGAGCCGGTCCTCGGCGAGGTCCCAGACGACGAGCGGGTTGTTGCCGCCCATTTCGAGCGCGAGAATCTTGTGCGGTGTCTCGGCGAACTGGCGGGCGAGCGCGGCCCCGGTTCGCGGCGACCCGGTGAAGAGCAGCCCGTCGATGTCGGCACCAGCGAGCGCCTTGCCGGTTTCGCCGCCGCCGTGGACGACGTTGAGCACGCCGGGCGGCAACCCCGCCGCGTCCCAGCACGCCGCCATGAAGTCGGCGACCGCCGGGGTCAGCTCGGACGGCTTGAACACGACGGTATTGCCCGCGAGCAGGGCGGGCACGATGTGGCCGTTCGGCAAATGCGCCGGGAAGTTGTACGGGCCGAGGACCGCAACCACGCCATGCGGCTTGTGGCGGAGCACCTGCCGGACCCCGGCGACCGTGCCGCTGCGGGTACCGGCGCGCTCGGCCTGCGCGGTGATCGAGATGTCGACCTTGGCGCGAACGCTGGCGACCTCGGTCCGAGTTTCCCACAGCGGTTTGCCGGTTTCGCGGGCGATGAGCGTGGCAAAGTCCTCGGCGCGCTTGCCGACGACGGCGGCGAAGCGATGGGCGACGGCGATGCGGTCGTCGAGCGGGGTCGCGCTCCAGCCGGGGAAGGCGGCGCGCGCTGCGGCCACCGCGGCGGCGGGGTCGCCGGTAGGGCCCTGCCAGACGATCTCGCCGGTGCAGGGGTCGGTCGAGGTCTGGATCATGCGCTAAAACCCGACATGCCGCACCTCATCGCCCAAGCCGACCCGCATCAATTCCGCCTCGCCTGCCGGGAGGACGAGTCCATCGGCGCACCAGTCGGCATGGCCGATCCACGACCTGAACTCGCCCAGCCGTCCCGCCGCGAGCAAAGCGCGGGGCAGGCCGCCGCTGCCTTCGGCAAGCTCGCCGACCGGCGCGGCACGGCTGGCGGCAATCGTCCGCACGCTCTCGGTCGGGCAGGTCACGGTCGGGCCGCCGTCGAAGATGTCGACGTAGTTCTCGTAGCGGAAACCCTCGGCCTCGAGCATCTTCAAAGCGGGCACCCCGCGGGGGTGGGGATGGCCGATCACCGCCTGCGCGCCCTCGCTGAGCAGCGCGACATAGACCGGGTGCTTGGGCATCAGGTCGGCGATGAACTGGTTGCCGTTGAGGCTGTTGAACTTGTCGGCGTCGCGGAACTCCATGCCGAAGAACCGCCGCCCGAGACTGTCCCAAAACGGGCTGTCGCCGTCGTCGGTCAGCACCCCGCGGAGTTCGGCGAGGACCTTGGCGGCAAAACGCTCGCGGTGCCCGGCGATGAACAAATAGCGCGAGCGGGCGAGCAGCCGCCCGAGGCCGCCGGTGCGGAGGTCGGGGTGGAGAAACAGCCCGCCGACCTCGCTCGCCCCGTCATGGTCGGTAACGAGGTTGAGCAGCTGCATCGAGAAGGTCTTGCCGAGCGCGCGCGAGGTCTGCGAAGCGCTCGAAATCTTGTAGCTGTAGAACGGCCATTCGCTGCCGACCCGGCTGAATACTGCCGCAGTACCGCCGATGCGCCGCGTCGAGGTTTGTTCGAGGATCAGCAGGTACATCTCGTCGAGCGGGCCGGTTAGCGCGGCTGTGAACGAGGCCTCGGACTTGACCAGCCGGGCCGCCAGCGCATCGCGATCGGGCGGCAAGTTAGTGAAGCCGCCGCCCGTCAGATGCGCGAGCTCGAGCAGCGCGTCGAGGTCGGTCGCCCGCGCCGGGCGGATGTGCCACGTCACCGCGTCCATCCGCTCTGCGCCACGCGCATCAGGACGAGCGCCGACAGGCGGGCGCGCTCGACGAGGCTGGCGGTATCCATGAATTCTTCCGCCGAATGGATCGCGCCGCCGCGGACCCCCATCGTGTCGACGACGGCGAGCCCGGTCGCGGCGAGGTTGTTGCCGTCGCAGACTCCGCCGGTGTCGCGCCAGCCGATGCCCAGCCCGATCGCCGCGCCGCAGTCGTGGACGAGGTCGAACAGGCGGCGCTGGTTGGCGTCGAGCGGCTTCGGCGGGCGGGCGAAGCTCCCGTCGAGGGTGATGGCGACGTCGTGCTGCGCTGCGACCGCGGCAATGGCGTCGGCGATCGCGTCTTCGGCGGCGGCCTGGTCGGCAAGGGTCGATGGGCGGATGTTGAAGCGCAGCACCGCGAGATCGGGGACGATGTTGTTCGGCCCGCCGCCGTCGATCCGCGCCGGGTTGACCGATAGCCCGTCGCGGACCAGCGCGGCGAGGCGCAGCGCGAGGTCGGCGGCGGCAAGCAGCGCGTTGCGCCCCTTCTCGGGCTCGCGCCCGGCATGGGCGGCGGTGCCGCGGACGACGGCGGCGAAGTTGCCCGACCCTTTGCGCCCGCCCGCCAGCGTCCCGTCGGGCAGCGCGGGTTCGTAGGTCAGGCCGAGGTGGCAGCGCAGCGCGGCTTCGCGGAGCAGGGCCGCCGAGCCAAGCGACGACACTTCCTCGTCGCTGTTGAGGACGACTTCATAGCCGATCCCAGCGGCAAACGGCGACGCCTCGACGGCTTCGAGCGCGGCGAGCATCACCGCAATCCCGCCCTTCATGTCGGCGGTGCCGGGACCGTTGAGCGTCGTCGCGTCGAGCCAGCGGCAGGCCTGAAACGGATGATCGGCGGCGAAGACCGTGTCGATGTGGCCGGTCAGCAGGACGCGGACCGGGGCGTTGGGGCGGACCCTCAGATGCAAATTGTCACCGTGCGCGAGCGGCTTGGCGGTGCCGGTCGCGTCGACCGCGGTGACCGGGGTTGGGGCGACGCGGCTGACGGGGCCGAGCGCGGCGAGCACCGGTTCGATCGCATCGGCCACCGCCGCGAGGCCGGCGAGGTTGCGGCTCCCCGAATTGATCGCCGCCCACGCCAAGGTCCGGTCGAGCATCGCGGTGGCGTCGATGCTGTCGAGGACCGCGGACTCGGCAGCCGTCGGCGGGCGGATCGTCGTCGCGGTAAGCATGGCGGCCTTCTAGCCGGGGCGGCTGGTTTGCGCCACCCGTAGCCAGCGCAATTGTCGCGTGGACCGGTCGGACCGGGCCAAAGGTCACATCAAGTTCACACAAATGCACATTAGTTTTCGCGTTCGCTTTTCCCCGGCTTTCGCCATTCTGGTGAGGGTCTACGTTCGCCCTTCCAGCGGGACGCGCGACGAAGATGCACCGATGAGAAAGAACACGCGCCGCCCGTTGGCAGCCGGAGAGGCTAAGCTGCTTTGCACCCTGTAGGACAGCAAATTCTCGTGCGGCTGGCATCGCCCGCCGCCGCACGCTATCCGCGTGGCGATGACCACTTTGTCGATCCGCCCCGCGACCGCCGCCAACCTCCCCGACCTCCACGCGCTGATCGAGCGGTCGTACCGTGGCGAGGAGTCGCGCAAGGGCTGGGCGAACGAGGCCGACCTGCTCACCCAGCCGCGGACCGACCGCGCGACTCTCGCGGCGATCATCGCCGATCCCGCGCAGATGATCTTGGTCGGGGAAGATGTCGGGCACGTCGGTGAAGCACGTGGCCTCGGCGGCGAACGCGGCGTGATCCGCGCCTGCGTTCAGGTTTCAATCAAAGGCGGCGGGCTCGCCTACATCGGCCTCCTCGCGGTCGACCCCAACCAGCAGGCGGGCGGGATCGGGCGAACGATGCTGACCGCCGCCGAGGAGGCTGCGACCACGCGCGGCGCGACCCGCATCGAGATGACGGTGGTTTCGGTCCGCGACACGCTGATCGCCTATTACGAACGCCGCGGCTATTCGGTGACCGGCGAAGTCCGCCCGTTTCCGGAGGATCTGGTCGAGGATGGCAAGTCGCTCGAATTCGCCGTGCTGGCGAAGGCGATCTAGGGCGCAGGCTTGCGGAGCCCGCGACCGGCGCTTGCCGAAGGGCGGCGGGAAAGCCACGAATAATCCCGGAAGTACATTGCGCCTTTTGTTCACCGGAAGTCGCTATCGCCGCCTGAGACCGACGTGGTTACCGGCGCCTTCTCGGTGCCGCTGGCCGCGTCGCAAGAGCAATATATGGGCGACTGAAGGACCGGCAGCTTAGGGCCCGACGACCCATGTTCAGACGCTCCACCCGATCGTGCCGCTTTATCGCAACCGGATGTTCGTTCAGCCCGCAATCCGAAAGAGCTTCCGGCGGATCCATCCGGTGAGCCTCCGCCCCGCGTCAGTGTGAGTTCCGCTGGGCGGCAAGTTCTGCCGCGGCGGTCTCGCGCAGCCGCGCGGCCACCTTGGGGTTGAGACCAAGGTCATCCGCTGCACGCTCTTTATCGCCCAGGCTGCGCGGATCGAGGCCGGTCACGGTGCCAAATACGATGAGAGCATCGAGGTAATAGCCCTCGGCACTCGCGTGGTACTGATCCCATGTCCACAGGCTTATTTGCCCGAAAGCCGTTCCATCATAGGGATTTGGGTCAGCCAGTCCGTCGCGCATGGCGCGGTTCCAGGCGGTGCCGACCGGCACAACCGCATGAAGCTCCACGCCATCGGCAATCGCCCGTCGGCTGATGGCGAAGAGATCGTCGGCCATCTGAGTGATCGGCTGGTGATACCAGTGACCATCCGGCCGATACGTCTGATCGGCCCTTGACCAGGTCGCGACCAGATCCACCTGTGCCTGCGGGTTCCGACCGTGGAAAAGGTCGGCAAGGGTGCGCGCGGCGGCGATGTGACGGGTCGGATCTCCTGGCCGTTCGGCGTCAAGAGTGCTGTATCCTTGCAGGATCACGACGTCCCAGGGCCGGTCGATCACTTCGCGCCTGTTGGCCAAGTGCCATGCCAGGTCCTTACCCGGCGACGTCTCCAGGCTCACTGTCCAGTCCAGCCCAGCCTCGTCGACAAAAGTCTTGAACAGGGCGGGGACTCCGCCGATCCCTTCGCGATTAAGGTCGACAACCCGATCGGGGTGATAGCGCATGACCGGCGAATTTGCGCCGAAGGTGAAGCTGTTCCCGACGAACAGGATGGTCCGGGCCAGCGCTGGACTGTCGACGAGCATCGGGCAGATCAGCAACACGCCGGCAAGTGCGCTGGCGCAACGTCGAAGCAAATCAGGCATTATCGATCCTGTCATGACCAGACCCCCTAATGAGCAGGTCGCGCGACCTGCTCAAGGCCGTTGCGCTTTGCGCATGCCCTCACCGTAGGGCGTTGACGGAATGAACCCTATTGAATGCCTTCGCTGCACCTCAACCCTTACGACGCTGCGCCGATTTCGACGACGACTTTGCCATGACCATCCGCGCTCTTCTGCGCGCGGTAGGCGTCGCAGGCGGTCGCGAGGTCGAAGCGGCGTGGGTCGAGGATCGGTATCAGCGCACCCGCTTCGACGAGCTTTGCGGCGGCGGCGAGGATCTCGCCATGTCGGGCCCGGCCGAGGCCGGACAGCAGAGGCATCAGCGTGAACACGCCGGAATAGCTGGCGCCCTTGAACGACAGGGGGGCGAGCGAATGCGATCCCCATCCGAGGCAACTGACGACATGACCGAAGCGCCGTACCGCGTGGAACGACGCGTCGAGCGCCGGTCCGCCGGCGGTGTCGTATACCCGATCGAAGCCATGTCCGTTGGTCAGCCGTTCGACGTATGCCGCGGCGGGCTCGTCGCGGTCGATGAAGGCGCTCCAAGTCCCTCGATCGTCTCGGCTATGCGTCGAGTCGGTCGCGTGGACGATCGCGCCGAGAGCATGCGCGATCTGGATCGCGACATGACCGACACTGCCGGCCCCGCCCTGGACGAGCAGCATCTCCCCGGCTCGTAGCCCCATCCGGTCGATCAGGCCTTCCCACGCGGTGATCGTGATGAGCGGCAAGGCGGCGGCGGTGCGCATCGAGATGTTCGACGGCTTGAGCGCGAGCAGGTCGGCATCGACGACCGCATAGTCCGCCAATGATCCCTGGATGCCGCCGACGCCGCCGGTCACGCCGTAAACCTCGTCCCCGCGCGCAAAGCGGGTTACCCCTTCGCCCACCACATCGACGGTCCCGGCAAGGTCGATACTCAAGATGGCCGGGAGCGGGTGGCGTGCATGGGCCGCCTCACCGAGATAGATCTTGATATCGAGCGGATTGACCCCGCTTGCGGCGATCCGAACCCGCACTTCCCCCGGACCGGGGCTACGAAGCGGGACCGTGGCTATCCGAAAGGGCGTTCCGTGATCGTCGAGGACCGCGGCCTGCATGGTGGCTCTAAGGGTCATTGTCATAGGCGCGATCATCGTCGTGCCGGGGCTGATCGAAAAGCAACCTCGCTGCATGGATGCCATGCAGCCGCGTTCGGCCGTCGCTCCTCGCCCTAGTTCGCCAACTGCTCGACGACGAGGTCGAGCAACGCCCGCATCCGTGCCAGCCGCTTCAAATCCTTGTGATAGCCGACGAACGTATCGCGCCCCGGCGGCGCCTCGCCGAGGTCGATTGGGACAATGCCCGGCGTCGCGGCGCCGAGCGGGCGCGGCAGAACCGCGAGGCCCGCGCCATCGGCGCACAGGCGCGCCTGGACTTCGCGATTTTTGCTGCCGAACGCCACGCTCGGCCGTGGCAGCATGCGCTTGAGCCAGACCGCGTCGGGCATCTGCGAAAACGCGATATAAATCGTGACGGTGCGCACGCGATCATCCTCACGGATGCCGGCCGCGTCAAAGCCGACCGGCGCGTATACCGCATAGGGGATATGCAGCAGGCGGCGCGAGATGGCTTTGGGCTCGTCGAACGGCTTGATGCGGAACACCATGTCCGCCTCACGGCGCGGCAGACTGAACAGGCTGGCATCGGTCAGCAACTCGACGCACACTCGGTCACGCGAAGATCGAGAGTACCGTTCGCTACCTCGGTGTCGACGTCGAAGATGTTTGGAGCTGGCGGAACGCACTGAAGTTTAGTCGGAGCCGACCCATACCCGATCCTTCGCGCCGCTTTCGCTGCTTCCCGAAACTGGCTGCTCATTCATGGTCAGATTTCGGGTTGGACGTGCCGATTTCGAACTGGCAGTTTTTCGGGCCTCAACCAGACAGGTCTGCCGTTCGCTGAAGCGCTAAACAGCTGCCGTCACGCTGTGGCTGCCTCCCGATAATTGTCGTTCGGCTATCGAGCAGACTAGGCGTGCCCCTCCTCGGCAGGCTAGTTATTGCTCGTGAACATTTTTTCCCGACCTTCACGGCCGACTGCAACGGCATCCCACCGTGCTCGCTCCAAGACTCCCGTCCCCGCGTGGGAGGAGCCGATTCCGATACGCGCTGAGTTATTCGGGCTCGAACGCCTCGAGGATCACGCCCGTTCATTGGCCCGGGCACAGCAGACCGAGCCCGGATGGCCACGCCCGCGGCAGCTGCTCGCCCGACTCGAAAACAACGCCACGGTTCTGCAGCGGATCTACGGCGAGACGGTCGACGCGCTCAAGCTGGACCGGCCGATCGCACCCGCGGCCGAGTGGCTGATCGATAATTATCACACGGTCGAAAAGCAGATCCGCAAGATCCGCGACGATCTTCCGCCCGACTATTATCGGCAGCTGCCAAAGCTGGCCGGCGGTCCGCTGGAGGGGCTGCCGCGCGTCTTCGGCATCGCCTGGGCCTATATCGCGCACAGCGACAGTCTGTTCGAAGAAGCGCGGCTCAAACATTTCGTGCAGGCCTATCAAAAGGTCGATGGGCTCACGATCGGCGAGCTATGGGCCCTGGCGATTTCGCTCCAGCTGGTGCTCGTCGAAAATCTGCGCCGGCTCGCCGAGCAGGCCATCGCCGGCGAGCAGGACCGCGTGCGTGCCGATGCCTTCGCCGACACGCTATTCGCCGCGCCGAGCGACGCGATTGCGCTGGGCAGCCTCGTCACGATCGACGGCGCGCAATCCCCGGCGTTCGTCAGCCAGCTTGCGCTGCGCCTGCGCGACATCGACGAGCGCAGCGAACTGGCGCGGCGTTGGCTGACCGCGCGGACAGTTGCCGACGGCTTCAGTCTCGCCGAGATCGATATCATCGCCCAGCACGAATTGATCGCGTCGACCGCGTCGATCCGGAATGTGATCATGGCGATGCGTGCCATCGCCGAGACCGACTGGGGCGACCTGGTCGAGGAGCTCAGCCTTGCCGACCGGGTCTTGCGCGAGGGAAGCACCTTCGCAGCGATGGATTTCCCGTCGCGCAATCTCTACCGCAACGCGCTCGAGGAATTGTCGCGCGGTTCGGGCTATTCCGAAGACGCGGTAGCTATCCGCGCGCTGGCGCTCGCCGCGGCGCAGGCCGGCGATAATGCTGCCGACAAGGATCCCGGCTTTTATCTGATCGGTCCGGGACGACCGAAACTCGAGGACGACATCGCGTTCGTCCCGCCGGCCAACACCCGGCTCGCGCGACAGGTGCGGGCCGGTGGCATCAACCTGTACATCGCCCAGATCATCGTGCTGGCAGGCGTGCTCGCCTCGGTGCCGTTGGCCGGTGCAGCGAATTCCTCACCGTGGTGGCTGACGGTACCGTTGGCGTCGGCGCTTATAATTCTTTCGCTCGAGACGGCGACCGCCGTCATCAACCGGTACATGGCCGGGCTGCTGCCGCCACGCATTATTCCGTCGCTCGAGCTCGAGCACGGCGTGCCCGCGGCGTTGCGGACGCTGATCGTCGTGCCGATGCTCTCCACCTCGTCGAACCAGGTCACCGCCGCGATCGCCGGGCTGGAGATCCACCATCTGACGACACGCGAGGACGCGGTATCGTACGCCGTGCTGTCGGACTTCGCCGACGCGGCCACCGCGACGCAGGCCGGCGAAGATGACGCACTCGCTGCGGCTTATGCCGCGATCGCGGTGCTCAATGCCCGCTACCCGGTCGCCGCCGGCGAGCCGCGCTTCATGTTTCTGCATCGCCGTCGGCAGTTCAATCCGGCGGAAGGATGCTGGATGGGCTGGGAGCGGAAGCGCGGCAAGCTGCACGAACTCAATCGCCTGCTGCGCGGTGCGACCGACACATCCTATTACGGTCCCGATGGCGCGTCACCGAAGGTGCCGCTCGACATCCGCTACGTGATCACGCTCGACTCCGATACCCAACTGCCGCTCGGCACGGCGCGCCGCATGATTGGCAAGATGGCGCACCCGCTCAATCGTCCCCGCTTCGACATGAACCTGCGACGGGTGATCGCGGGCTACGGAATCATGCAGCCGCGCGTGACGGTGGCGCTTCCCACGCATCGCGGCCAGTCCCGCTTCGAGGCGCTCGCCGGTGGTCCGGCGGGCATCGATCCGTACGCCGCCGCCGCGTCGGACCTGTATCAGGATCTCCTCGGCGAGGGGTCGTTCACGGGCAAGGGCATCTACGAGATCGATACGTTCATGGCCTCGCTCGTCGGTCGGGTGCCGCCGAACACCATGCTCAGCCATGACTTGTTCGAAGGCATCTATACCCGCGCCGGGCTTATTTCGGACGTCGAGGTCGTCGAGGATTTCCCCGTTCGCTACGATGCCGCGGTCCGGCGGCAGCACCGCTGGGTGCGCGGCGACTGGCAGTTGCTGCCATGGATCTTCGCGTGGCGACGACCGGCCGCCGATAGCCTGCCGAGCAATGGTCGGGCCAAGATGCTCGACAATCTGCGCCGATCGCTGGTCGCTCCGGCAATCGTTGTCGCGCTGATCGGCGGCTGGTTCATGCCGTCCGCCGCGGCGATCCGCTGGAGCCTGAGCATCCTGCTGCTGATGGCAATCCCGCCGCTTTTGCCGCTGCCGTCGCTGCTCGTCACCGCCCGGCGACGCGACGTCCCGCTGCGGGCGCATCTCGACACGCTGGCCGGCGACATCGGCACTGCGCTCGCGCATTTCTCGCTGCAGGTGGTGACCGTCGCCGAGCAGGCGGTGCGCATGGTCGACGCAATCGTCCGCACACTGATCAGGTTGTTCGTCACCCGTCGCCTGCTGCTGGAATGGACCACCGCGGCCAGCGCCAGCGCCTCGCCCGACCCGACCATTGCCCAGATGTACGTTTTCATGCGCCGGTCGCTGCTGCTGACAATTATCTCCTCGGCCGCGGCGATCTACGTCCAGCCGGCGATCTGGCCGCTGACCGCCACGCTGGCGCTGGCCTGGATCGCGGCCCCGGCGATCGCCTGGGTGCTGAGCCAGCCGCGCCCGGTGGCGACCGAAGCGCATCTCGACCCAGCGCAGCGCGAGCGGCTCGAAGACATCGCCCGGCAAACGTGGCGCTTTTTCACCACGCTGGTCACGGCCGAGCACCACCACCTGCCGCCCGACAACGTCCAGGAGACGCCGGTGCGCGTCGTCGCCGGGCGTACCTCGCCGACCAATATCGGCCTCTATCTGCTCGTCGTGGCGACCGCGCGCGACCGCGGCTGGTGCGAGACCGGCGCAGCGCTCGACCGGCTCGACGCGACCTTCTCGACCCTCGGCCAGATGGCGCGTTTTCGCGGCCATTTCTATAACTGGTACGACACGCGCGACCTGCGGGTGCTCGAGCCGGCGTATGTTTCGGCGGTCGACAGCGGCAACTTCGCCGGCCACCTGATCGCGCTCGCGAACTTGCTTGCAGGCTGGAAAGATCCACGCGCCGACCGCCTCGCCGGTGAAGCCCGGGCGATGGCGCTCGCGATGGATTTCGCCTTTCTCGTCGACCCGGACCGCTTGCTGTTGTCGATCGGCTACTCGGTCGCCGAAAATCGTCGCGACGAAAGCTGCTACGACTTGCTCGCTTCGGAGGCGCGATTGGCGAGCTTGTTCGCCATTGCAAAGGGCGACATCCCCGCGCGCCACTGGTTCCGGCTCGGTCGCAGCGCGACTCCGGTGGGGGCCGCCTCGGTGCTGATCTCGTGGTCGGGGTCGATGTTCGAATATTTGATGCCGTCGCTTCTGCTTCGCGCGCCCGACGGCAGCTTGCTCGAGACGTCGAACCGCCTCGTTGTCGAGCGCCAGCGCGACTACGCCCGCAATGCCGGCACGCCGTGGGGCATCTCCGAATCCGCCTACAACGCCCGCGACCGCGAGATGACCTATCAATATTCGAACTTCGGCGTGCCGGGACTTGGGCTAAAGCGCGGATTGTCGGAAAATCTCGTGATCGCGCCGTACGCCACCGGTCTCGCGACGATGGTCGATGCGGTCGCGGCACTCGACAATCTCGCGACGATCGAGGCGCTCGGCGGTCGCGGCGAACTCGGCTTTTACGAAGCGATCGACTTCACCCCCGACCGCGTTCCGACCGGCGAGCGCTTCGCCATCGTCCGCAACTACATGGCGCATCATCAGGGAATGGCACTGCTGGCGATCGTCAACGTGCTCGACGGCGGCAGGCTGCGCGACGCGTTCCACGCCGAGCCGATGATACAAGCGACCGCGCTGCTCCTGTCCGAGCGCCCTCCACGCGGAGTCGGCACCTTCAAGGCACGCCCCGAGGAAGCGCGGATCGCCGCAACCGACCATCCGGCGGAAGGCGGCGCGATACGGACCTACGGCGCGGCGACGGCGGCGCCCCCAGCGGTGCACCTGCTGACCAATGGCCGATATTCGGTGATGCTCACCAGTGGTGGCGCGGGTTACAGCCGCTGGCAGGGCCTTTCGATCACCCGCTGGCGCGAGGATCCGGTCGTCGCCGGCCACGGTTCGTGGCTCTACCTCACCGATCGACTGAGCGGCGAGATCTGGTCGGCGACGCTCGCCCCCCGCGGCGGCTCTCCGACCGGCTACACCGCTACATTCGGCGAGGGCCGAGCCGAGTTCCGCCGTCGGGACGGGTCGCTTGCCACGACCACGGAAGTGCTGATCTCGCCCGAGGATGACGCCGAGGTCCGCCGGGTGTCGGTCGTCAATCGTGGCACCCAGACCCGCCACATCGACCTGACGTCGCTGATCGAGCTGACCCTGGGCGAGCAGGCGACGGATCTGGCGCATCCCGCCTTTGCCCGCATGTTCATCGAGACCGAGCAGCTCGACGGGCCGGTCCTGATCGCTCACCGCCGGCCGCGCGGAGCCGGCGATCCCGCGATCTGGGTCGCCCACCTTGCTGTCGTCGGCGGTAACGCCGCCGGACCGGTGACATGGGAAACCGACCGCGCGGCCTTCGTTGGCCGCGGCCGCTCCTCGGTTGACCCGATCGGCTTGACCCGGCCGCTCGCCGGGCACGCCGGCACGGTCCTCGACCCGGTTCTCGCACTGCGCTGCCCAATCGTCGTCCCGCCCGGCGAGACGGTCAAAGTTGCTTTCTGGACGATCGCCGCGCCGTCGCGCGAGGCGCTGCTCGATGCGGTCGACCGCCAGCGCGGGGCGAGTGCCTTCGACCGGGCCCAGGTCGGCGCCTGGACGCAGGCGCAGATCGAACGGCGCTTTCTCAAGCTCGATCCGGAAGCCGCCGCCGATTTTCAGCGCCTCGCCGCACATATCGTCAACGCTGGCACGGTCCACGCTCCGCCGCCCGCGCTCGTCGCCGCCGCTGCCGGTCCGCAATCTGCGCTGTGGGTCCACGGCATCTCCGGCGACCGGTCGATCGTCGTCGTGCGCATCGAGGACACGCGCGACATCGGTTTTGTCGCCGACATGCTGCTCGCCTTTGAATTTCTTCGTGCGCGGGGCCTCGCCTACGATCTCGTCATCCTCAACGAACGCAAGGCGTCGTACATTCAGGATCTGCAGACGGCGATCGACGATGCCGTGCGCGCGGTCCGGTCGCGCTCGGCTCCCGTCATCGGCGGTGGCGAAATCTACACGCTGCGCACCGATCTCATGCTCGAGGCGCAGGTCGCGACATTGCGCGCCCTAGCGCGGGCCGAGTTCGTTGCCTCGCGCGGGTCGCTGCGCCGGCAACTCCAGCGCACCGAGCTCGCCCCGGCTACCGCACGGCTCGAGCGCTCGCTGCCCCCGCCGCGCGCACCGCGGCCCGGCCGGCCGCGCGACGCGGCGCTACCGCGCGCCGAGACTGTCGAGTTCTGGAACGGTTTTGGCGGCTTTCACGCCGACGGACGCGAATATGCGACGATCCTAGCCGACCGGACGACTACCCCCGCGCCGTGGATCAACGTCCTCGCCAATCCTGAATTCGGCTGCCAAGTCTCGGCGGACGGGCTCGGCGCGATCTGGTCGGGGAATGCCCGGGAAAACCAGCTGACCCCATGGTCGAACGACACCGTCGCTGATCCGCCCGGCGACATGCTCTACCTGCGCGATCTCGACAGCGGCCACCTCTGGTCGCCGACCTTTGCCCCTGCCGGACCCGGCGGCACGCGCATCACCCGCCATGGCTTCGGCTACACGCGGTTCCATGCCAATGGCCATGGTATCGAAAGCGACCTGTTGATCCACGTCCCGGTCGACGCGCCGCTGCGCCTAGCCCGGCTGACGCTGCACAATCGATCGGGCGAACCGCGGGCACTGTCGGTAACCGGCTACGCCGAATGGGTCCTCGGCGGCGCCCGGTCGAAGACGGCAGCGCACATCGTCACCGAGTTCGATGCGGCCACCGGGGCGCTGTTCGCCCGCAACCCTTTCGATCCCGACACCGGGTCGCGGATCGCCTTCGCCGATCTCGGTGGGTGCCAGATCGGCTGGACCTGCGATCGCGCCGCCTTCATCGGCCGCGGCGGCAGTCTTGCCGCGCCGGATGCGCTGTCGCACGACCGGCCGTTGACGCCTGCATGCGGGGCCGGGCTCGATCCCTGCGCCGTTTTGACGACCGAGGTCACGCTACCGCCCGGCGGCTCCTGCGAGGTCGTCTGGACGATCGGCCAAGCCGCCGATCGTGACGCTGCCCGGGCGCTGGTGACGGCATGGCGCGACACCGATCTTGATGGCGAGCTCGAACGAACGACCGAGCAGTGGCGGACGACGCTCGGTACGATCGAGCTTCACAGCCCCGACCGGGCGATGGACATCATGCTCAACGGCTGGCTGCTCTATCAGGTGCTCGGCTGCCGCGTCTGGGGACGTGCCGGTTTCTACCAGGCGAGCGGGGCCTATGGTTTCCGCGATCAGCTTCAGGATGGCGGCGCGCTGCTGCTGGCGCGGCCCGACCTTGTCCGCCCCCATTTGCTTCGCGCGGCCTCGCGGCAATTCCGCGAAGGGGACGTGCAGCACTGGTGGTTACCCGAAAGCGGCCGTGGCGTCCGGACCACGATCTCCGACGACCGTGGCTGGCTGGCGATTTCCGTCGCCGACTATGTCGAAACCACCGGCGACAGTGCGGTGCTCGACACCCAGATTCCTTTCCTCCTCGGCCGCGAACTGAATCCTGGCGAGCACGACGCGTTCTACCTGCCGGAGACCAGCCTCGACCGCGTCTCGCTCTACACGCATTGTGCGCTTGCACTCGATCAATCCTGCGCCTTGACCGGCGACCTGGGCTTGCCGCTGATGGGCGGCGGCGACTGGAATGATGGGATGAACCGTGTCGGCGAAGGCGGCCGCGGCATGAGCGTCTGGCTCGGCTGGCACTTGATCCACGCGATCCGTCGCTTCGCGCCCTTTGCCGATGCACGCGAACCCGAGCGCGCGGCGCGCTGGCGGGCACATGCTGAAACGGTGCGCGCGGCGATCGAGAGCGTCGCGTGGGACGGCGAATGGTATCGCCGCGCCACCTACGACGACGGCACCTGGCTCGGGTCCGCCGATAGCGACGAGTGCACGATCGATTCGATCGCACAGACGTGGTCGGTGATCAGCGAGGCCGGCGACCCGGCCCGTGCACGGCAGGCGATGGCCTCGGTTGGCCGGCATCTCGTCGATCGCGAGGCTCGGCTGGTGAAGCTGTTCACACCGCCATTTGAGCATACGGCGCACGACCCCGGCTATATCCGCAGCTACCCACCCGGTCTGCGAGAGAACGGCGGCCAATATAGTCACGCCGCAATGTGGACGATCCTGGCGACGGCCAGGCTAGGCGACGGGCGAGGTGCAGTTGACCTGTTTAATCTGCTCAATCCGATCAATCACGCGCCGACCGTCGGACAGGCCGAACGCTACCGGGTAGAGCCGTACGTCGTCGCCGCCGACATTTACTCAGTGGCACCGCACGTCGGGCGCGGCGGTTGGACGTGGTACACTGGCGCCGCGGGTTGGATGTTCCGTGCCGGCGTGGAGGGCATCCTCGGTCTACGCCGACGTGGAAACATAGTCCTGCTGAAGCCATGCTTCCCAACCGACTGGGCGGACCTGACTCTCAAGGTCTGCCTCGACGACGCCATTTACGAAATCGAGATCGTCCGCGTAGGTTTTGGGCAAACGCCGTCATGTAGCCTCGACGACTTACCCGTGAGTGTGAACGACGGGTCAATAGATCTGATCATTTCACCAGGCCGGCATGTGGTTCATTGGCGTATTGCTGAAAGCGACGCACCAGCGGAGTCGAGCGATGCGGTTGTAGCTGCGGCAATGCTGCCGAATGGCGAATAGCTTCGCGGGGGCAAGGCCCCCTGAAGCAGTCACTCGTCTCGTGTCCACCGACCCAGACTTGGACGTTAAACGGTGCCGGACCGCCTCGCGGAAGCGGACGTTTTTGTTCATCGTGCTCCGACGAGAGCAAATTGCGATTGTGTTTTCCGAGCTAGCACAAAGTATTTGTGAACGGGAGCGGTGGCTCAAGACGTCACCGCGACCGCCTTTGTCCCTCATACTATCTTTGGCATCCATGGCTCGATGTCCTGACCCCCGAAGATTCGGGCACGGGGCAAGTCGAAGATGAAGTACGGATTGAGTATCGGCGGTACGCCAACTGCGTCGAGACGCGACTGCTGATCCGCATCGAAGGCAATGTCGAGCGCAGCAATATTCTCCAGCAACTGCTGCGGCGCGCTCGCGCCGACGAGGACCGATGCGACCCCGGTCCGCGCCGCGACCCAGGCCAGCGCGACCTGCGCCATCGGGCGGTCGATCTCCGACGCGACCGAGCGCAAAGCGTCGACCACGTCGAAATTCTTCTCGGTGAACAGCATGCCGCCATAGGGATTGTCGCCGTTCAACCGACCATCGCTGCCGCTGGTCGTCGCGACGCCGGCGCGGTCGGGCAGACTGCCGGCCGGACCGGCATCGGCGATCTTCTCGCGTCCATATTTTCCGGTCAGCATTCCCGCCCCCAACGGGCTCCAGGCCACCAGTCCCAACCCGAGCGCCTGCCCGGCCGGGATCACGTCGAGTTCGACCCCGCGATCGATCAGTGAATAGGAGTATTGCAGGCCGATCGGCTCGGGCAGGCTATGTGCGCCGGCCAGCGTCGCGATCTGCGCAGCATACCACGCCGGCGCATTGGAGAAGCCGTAATATAGGATGTCACCGCGCCGCACCGCATCGGTCAGCGCGCGCAACACCTCCTCGGGCGGCGTGGTCCGATCCCAGACATGCGTCCAGTACACGTCGATGAAGTCGGTGCCGAGCCGGCGCAGCGACCCTTCGATCCCGTCGCGAATGTTGCGCGCGGAATTGCCCCCGGCGAGCGGTGTGCCATTAGTTCGCGGAAACCCGGACTTGGTCGCGACCACCATCCGGTCGCGATTTCCGCGCTCGGCGATGAAGCGGCCGAGCATCTCCTCACTCTGTCCGCCCGAATAGACGTCCGCAGTGTCGGCGAAATTGCCGCCCGCCTCGACATACGCATCGAAGATGCTACGCGAGGTTGCCTCATCGGCGCCCCAGCGTCCGGCACCAAAAGTCATCGTGCCGAGTGCAAGCGGGCTGACCGCCAGGCCGGAGCGCCCGAGCGTGCGATAAGTAGTCAGGGTCATTGCTGTAGCTCCGCTGAAAGTCCGCCCCCGAAATATGCGCTTGTCGACGTCTCGATTTGCCGTCATCGGCGGTAAGGGCTTATGAAGGACATGCAGCAATGAAACGCGGCGATCTCGACGATCTGGCTGCGTTTGCAGCGGTCGCACGCGCGCGCAGTTTTACCCGCGCCGCGGCGGAGCTCAGCCTTTCGCCGTCAGCGCTCAGCCATGCGATGCGTAGCCTGGAAGCGCGGCTGGGCGTCCGCTTGCTCGCGCGGACCACACGCAGCGTCGCTCCGACTGCTGCTGGCGAGCGCCTGTTGCGCTCGCTCGATCCGGCCTTGGCGGAGGTCGCGCGTGGGCTATCCGCACTGGCCGACTGGCGCGGCGTGCCATCGGGCGCGGTCCGGCTCACCACCTTCGGCTACGCGGCGCGCACGGTACTGGCGCCGGTCTTGCCCGGCTTCCTGCGCGAGCACGCCGACATCTCGGTCGAGGTGATCGTCGAGGACCGGCTGGTCGATCTCGTGACCGGCGGTTTCGACGCCGGCATCCGGCTGGGCGAGACGGTCGACAAGGATATGGTGGCGGTCCCGGTCGGCCCGGCGTTGCGCACGCTGGTGGTCGGGACACCCGATTATTTCGCGACCCGCCCCTTGCCCACGGCGCCCGCCGATCTGGAAGGCCATAATTGCATCAATTATCGACTTCTCGGCGGTGGCGGACTGCTACCATGGGAGTTCGAACGCAACGGCCGTGATGTCAGGTTTCGCCCCGGCGGGCAGCTCATCGTCAACGACGAATTGCTGGCTGCCGCTGCAGTCCGCGCCGGCGCGGGTCTAGGCTATATGCTGGAACACGATGTCGCCGACGAGATCGCTGACGGTCGATTGATCCAGGTGCTCGACCCGTGGTGCCCGACATTCCCCGGCTGCTACCTCTATTATCCGAGCCGGCAAGTCACGCCGGCGTTGCGCGCTCTTATCGATAGGCTGCGCTGGACGCCTCGCACCGCCACGTGATTCGGCAACGCATTTGACCCAGAAATGGACATTCGAGGCGCCTGGGTGGGTCTCGAAAGCGGAAGCTCGTTCATTAACTGCGGGTCGGCTCGAACTGGCCGGTAGCGGCCGGTCCGCGTCGGATTACCTCATCGGGTAACGGGCAGGGTGTCCCGATTCCGGCCCACAAGCGACTTGCGAGGCTCCTAGCATTTCCGCGCGGGCTCGCCCGTTGATTGCCCGTCGGTGGCTTAGCTGGGTCGACGTCTACATCTGCGCATATGCAGCGTCGACTAACGACTGCCCACGCTCGTTAAGAAGTATACCTGCACCCATGCGGTTCATCGTGTAGCCAAAGCTCATGCCGCTGATGGGGTCAGCGAAGCCGATGCTGCCGCCCATGCCGACATGACCGAATGCCGTCTCGCCGAGGATGACACTGTCGCCGCCGCCCTCGCGATTATCCATGCTCGCCATGTAGCCGAGCCCGAAGCGGGCGGCCTGGCGCAGTACGGCATCGTCGAGCGTCGCCGCCGTGACGCGCCTCATGCGATCAACGGTTGCGGCTTTTACCAACCCGCCGCCGCCGTTAGCGAGCGGCGCGTACATCCCCGCCAGCCCGCGCGCGTTGGTGATGCCGTTGGCACTGCCGATCTCGGCGCCCCGAATGGCTCGCGAGTTGAAATCCGCGCCGCCGTTGTTGGTCAGGAACAGTTGCGGCAGGCTACCCGGCGATTGCTGCACCGACTGGAAGAACTTCGACTTGAAGTTCACCTCGGCAGGATCGGCGGCGACCATCGAGGCGACGCGGTGGTCGTGATGCTCGGGCAGCCCGATGTGGAAGTCGAGCCCGAGCGGCTCGGCGACATTGCGGCGGAAGTATTCGGCCAATGGTTCGCCGGCCGCGAGGCGGACGATGTTGCCGACGGTCCAAGCAAACGTCAGGCCGTGGTAGCCCTGCCGCGTGCCGGGTTCCCAGTGCGCTTCCTCGGCCGCGACACGCTCGACCATATAGTCCCAGTCCGCGAGGCCGCCGGGGCGGATTGGAGCGCGGAGGTGCGGCACCGGCGAAGTGTGCGACAGCATCATCTCGATGGTCGTCTCGCCCTTGCCGCCCTGGCCGAACGCGGGCCACAGCGTCGTGACCTTGTCGTGGTAGGCGAACTTGCCGGCATCGGCGAGCATGTGGGCGCACAGCGCGGTCGCGCCCTTGGTGCACGAGAACACGATTGAGACGGTGTCCTGCTCCCATGCGTTGCCGGTCTTCGGGTTGGCGATGCCGCCCCACAGGTCGACCAATGTCTCGCCGTGCCGCATCACGCAGACCGTCGCCCCGACCTCGCGGCGCTCGGTGAAATTGGCGCGGAAGGCGTCGAGGACGGCCTCGAACCCGGGCGCACAGTGGCCCTGCAGGCGGCCAGCCGCACCAAGATCCTCGTCGATTGCAGAGCCGATCATCGTGCCTCCCACCTTATTTTCCCCGAGCTTACGAGCCACGCGGATTAACGCCACCGCAAACCTCGTCGTCGGTTGACCGCTCTCATAAATTGGCTACTCTCCAGTATCAACGGCACTCGATCAACGAGGCCGATTCCGGGGAGCTTCACGTTGGTCACTGCTTCGACGATCGTCTTGACCGCAACCGAGCGCGTCACCTTGGGCCAGCCCGCCGCCGCGGCAGTTGCCGCCGAGGCGGAGCGGCTTGGCGCAGAGCGCGTCTTCATCTTGTCGGGCGTTTCGCTCAACCGCCAGACCGATGAAATCCGGCGCATCGAAGCGGCGCTCGGCGGCCGCCACGCCGCGACCCACGACGGCATCCAGCCGCACGCCCCGCGCGGCGACGTTCTGGCTGCTGCCAATGCCGCGCGCGCCGCGAATGCGGACCTGATCGTCACGGTCGGCGGCGGCTCGGTAACCGATGCCGGCAAGATCATCACCATTCTGCTCAAGCATAATGTCACTACCGTCGAGGGCTTCGACGCATTCAGGACCCGCGTCGAGGCGGACGGCACGGTGATCTCGCCGGTTTTCGAAGCGCCCGACGTGCGCGTCATCTGCGTTCCGACGACCCTGTCCGGCGGCGAGTTCAACTCGCTGTCCGGCGCCACCGACGAGACGATCAAGCAGAAGCAGGGCTACGAGCAACGCATGACGGTGCCGGTCAGCGTCGTCCTCGACCCGGCGATCACGCTGCACACGCCCGAGTGGCTGTGGCTGTCGACCGGTGTCCGTGCCGTCGACCATGCGACCGAGACTCTCGCCTCGCTCCAGTCCAACGATTATTGCGACGGCATCGCCGACAGCGCGTTGCGCCTGCTCGCTGCCGGACTGCCGCGGGTCAAGGCCGACCCCGCCGACCTCGAGGCGCGGCTAAAGTGCCAGGTCGGGGCCTGGCAATCGATGATCCCGATCATCGCCGGGGTGCCGATGGGCGCTAGCCACGCCATCGGCCATGTGCTCGGCGGCACCTGCGACGTGCCGCACGGCCACACCTCGTGTGTCATGGCGCCGTTCGTGCAGGCCTGGAATGCCAGCGTCGTCGGTCATCGGCAGGTACGGATCAGCGCTTGCCTCGGCGATGCGTCGCAGCCGGCGTCGGTGCTGCTCGACAAGCTGATCCGCGGTCTCGGCATGCCGCGCTCTCTGGGCGAGGTCGGGGTCTCCGAAAATCAACTTCCGCTGATCGCCGACTACACGCTCGCCGACATCTGGGGGCGGACCAATCCGCGCCCGGTCACCAAGGCCGAGGACGTTATGGAGATCCTGCGCACGGCGCTTGGGTGAGGCGGTATCGCTCGCTGGAACCAGTCGCTATTGCTGGCGCGATGGCGAACAAGCTGGGGTAAAGCCGGGTGGTTGAGAATGTGACGCCGGCGCGCAAGCCGACGCAGCTGAAGAACGAGGTCGCGGCCTATAAGCGCCGCCGCATCGTCGAGGAAGCCAGCCACCTGTTCTTCGCGCATGGCTATGAGGCGACGACGCTCGACGCGGTGGCCGAGCAGTTGCACGTCACCAAGCCGTTCATCTATTCCTACTACCGGAACAAGAGCGAGTTGCTGTCGGAGATCTGCCAGACGGGAATCCAACTGTCGCTGACCGCGCTGGAAGATGCGCTGGCGATCGACGGCGGGGCGACCGAGCAACTGAAGATGGTGGTCGAGCGGGTGGCGCGGATCATCATCGAGAACCAAAAGTACATCAGCGTCTACCAGCGCGAGGAAAAGAGCCTCGACCCCGACGATGCGCGCCGTATCCGCGAGCTGCGGCACCAGTTTGACCGCCAGCTCGGGCAACTGCTCGACAAGGGCAAGAAGCTCGGTGAGTTCGAGTTCGAGGATGCGTCACGCACCGCGATCTGGATCAGCGGCCTGCTCAGCTGGATCGCCAACTGGTACCACGACGGCGGTCGCTGGTCGGCGACCGAGGTGGTGATGGACGCGATCAAGGTCGTCATGCGGATCGTTGCGCCGCAGCCCAAATCAGCGTGTTGAAGGCCCGAAAGCGTTTGCGCGCGATGCGACGCACCAGTAGATTGTTCTGCGACAAGTAGAATAATCTACGGATGGGGCGGATGATGGATCGGACCAGCGATCAACCGGCAGGTCATGCCGATGCGCGCGTTCCCGCCCGCACCACCTGCGTGCTGCGCTACCTGCTCGACCATTGGGCCGCCGACCGCCCCGACCAGCAGTATGTCGTGTTCGAGGACGATAGCCACTGGACCTACGCCGAACTCCGCCGACGCGTCATCGGCGTCGCGGTCGGGCTGCAGCGGCTCGGGGTAAAGCAGGGCGATCACGTCGCGGTGTGGCTACCCAACAGCCGCGACGCGCTGCTCATCTTCTACGCGATCAACTACCTCGGCGCGGTGTTCGTGCCGTTTAACACCGCCTATCGGGGCAATCTGCTGGAGCACGTGCTGCGCAATTCCGATGCAACGCTCCTCGTCGCCCACGCCGGACTGCTGGAGCGGCTCGACGCCTGCGACGCCTCGTTGATCGACACCGTCGTCGTGATCGGTGGCGGCACTGCTCCCGCTCGCTTCACCACTATCGACTATGCCGACCTTAGCGGCTTTGAGGCTGATCTTGCACCGCTCAGCCAACCTATCGAGCCGTGGCACAACCAGTCGATCATATACACCTCGGGCACCACTGGACCGTCGAAGGGCGTGCTGTCGTCGTATCTGCACCTGTTCACCAACGCCGGCCCGGAGGCATGGCATTTCGTGCACGCCGACGACCGCTTCCTGGTCAACATGCCGATCTTCCACATCGGCGGCATGGGCATCCCGTTCGTCATGCTGGCCCGCGGCGGCTCAATCGCACTGATGGAGAGCTATTCGACCGACCGGTTCTGGGATTTCGTGCGGCGTACCGACTGTACCGCCATGTTCCTGCTCGGCGTCATGGCGACCTTCCTGATGAAGGCGCCGCCGTCGCCGCACGACCGCGAACACAAGGTCCGCACCGCGTTCATGGTGCCGCTGACCGAGGCGGCGGGGCCGTTCCACCTGCGCTTCGGCATCGACGTCTATACGATCTTCAACATGACCGAGGTGTCGTCGCCGATCGTCTCGGAGCCCAACCCGGTCAAGGCCGGCACCTGCGGCAGGGTCCGGCTCGGGGTTGAGGTCCGGCTAGTCGACGGCAACGACTGCGAGGTCCCGGTCGGCGCGGTCGGTGAGATGCTGGTACGGACCGACCGGCCGTGGGCGATGAACAGTGGCTATTACAAGAATCCGGAGGCGACGGCGATCGCGTGGCGCAATGGCTGGTTCCATACCGGCGACGCCTTCCGCTGTGACGCCGAGGGCTATTTCTACTTCGTCGACCGGGTCAAGGACGCCATTCGGCGGCGCGGCGAAAACATCTCCAGCTTCGAGGTCGAGAGCGAGATTGTCGCCCATCCCGACGTCCGCGAGGCCGCGGTGATCGGCGTGCCGAGCGAATTCTCGGAGGACGAGGTCATGGCGGTGATCGCGGCGGTGCCGGGCTGCACCGTCGACTGCGTCGCGCTGACCCACTTCCTGTCGGCGCGGATGCCGTACTTCATGATCCCGCGCTACATCCGCATCCTCGAGGAACTACCCAAGACGGCGTCCGCCAAGGTCGTGAAGGCGGAGCTGCGCATCGCCGGCATTACCATCGACACCTGGGACCGCGAGACCGCCGGCATCAGCCTCAAGCGCGAGCGGCTGTAGTGCCCGGCGCGCGTCGCGGTGGCTAACGCGCCCAGCGCGCGTCGAGGCGGTTGAGCCCGCGGAACAGCAGCCCGTCGCGCAAGGCAGGTACGGCGCTGTCGACGATCATGTTCGGCAACCGGCGCGCGATGGTTTCGAGCGCGATCTCGC
>JAYTTV010000078.1:0-9018 GCA_043745075.1 Sphingomonadaceae bacterium | reverse complement strand
CGCCGCAAGCATAGAGCAACCCCATGCCCATCGATCTCACCCTCCCCTTCCGCCCGGTTCGCATTGCGACGCTGACCGTCTCCGACACCCGCACCCGCGCCGATGACCGCTCGGGCGACACGCTCGCCGCGCTGCTGACCGACGCGGGGCACATTCTCGCCGCGCGCGAGATCGTCCGCGACGACGTCCCCGCGCTCGTCGCGCAGTTCGAGATGTGGATTGCCGACCCCGAGATCGACTGCATCATCACCACCGGCGGCACCGGCGTCACCGGGCGCGATGTCACCCCCGAGGCGCTGGCGATGGTCTGGGACAAGCAGATCCCCGGTTTCGGCGAGCTGTTTCGCTGGCTGAGCTACAAGACGATCGGCACCTCGACGGTCCAGTCGCGCGCCACCGCCGGGGTTGCGCGCGGCACCTACATCTTCGCCCTCCCCGGATCGACCGGAGCGGTCCGCGACGCATGGGAGGGAATCCTGTCGACCCAGCTCGACAGCCGCCACCGCCCGTGCAACTTCGTCGAATTGATGCCGCGCTTGATGGAGCAATAGCGTAAGCCTGTCATTACAGCTGCGTAGCTATCCTTTAGCGAAAGGCCGGACCATGAAGCGTTTCCTGCTCGTTGCCGTCGCCGCGTTGACCGTTATCCCCGACCTTGCTGCGGCGCAGGACCGCGGACGCGACGGCGGGCAGGATCAGCAACGTCCCGGTGGCGGCGGCGGACAGCGGCCCGGCGGGGGGCAACCCGGCGGGCAGCGGCCCGGTCCGCAGGTCCAGCCGGCGCGGCCCGCAGGCCCGCAAATCCAGCCAGGCCGCCCCGGCGGCGATAACCGTCCCGGGCGTCCGGGAGGAGATAATCGCCCGGGCCGCCCCGGTGGCGACAACCGCCCTGGCTTCGGCGATAATCGGCCGGGCCGTCCTGGTGGAGACAACCGCCCCGGCTTCGGCGACAATCGCCCCGGCCGGCCCGGCGGCAACTTCCAGCGCCCGCCGGCGTATCGCCCGCCCCCGGGCTATTGGAACGGCAATAACTGGAACCGTCCGCGCGTGCGGTGGTCGGGGTATAACTTCCCGCGCGGCTATTCGTATCGCCGCTGGTCGCCGGGACTGTTGCTGCCGTCGCTGTTCTTTTCGTCGGCATTCTTCTTCAACGACTACCAGTCGCTCGGGCTCTACGCGCCGCCGTACGGCTATCACTGGGTGCGCTACGGCCCCGACCTTCTTCTCGTCCAGAACGGAACGCGGCGGATCGTCGAGGTCCGCTACGGAGTTTTCCGCTAGTCTTGTTCTTGTAATGTTCCAGCAGGCGGGCCATGCGGGGGGATGTCGATCCCCCTGCCCGTTCGCGGTCGTGGCGCGCCGAGCAACGCCCCGAGCGCACGCTTCGACGAGCCGGGACGCGAGGCCGACCTCGACTGGCTCGACGACCAGTCGACAGTCGATGATGGACCGCGACCACTACGCACGACGGTAACGATCGAGACCCCGCGCACGATCATCACGCGCAACACCTCGCCCGACATTCCCTTCGACCGCTCGATCAACGCCTATCGCGGCTGCGAGCACGGTTGCATCTATTGCTTCGCCCGTCCGACCCACGCCTATCTCGGGCTGTCGCCGGGGCTCGATTTCGAGTCGCGGTTGTTCGCCAAACCGACCGCCCCGGCCCTCTTGCGTAAGGAACTCAGCCGCAAGGGCTATGCGCCCGCGGTCCTGGCGATGGGGACCAACACCGACCCGTACCAGCCGATCGAGGCGACGCATCGGATCACCCGCGGATTGCTCGAAGTGCTGCGCGCTTTCAATCATCCGGTATCGATCACGACCAAGTCCGACCGCGTCGTCGCCGACCTCGACATCCTCACCAGCCTCGCCGCCGACGGCCTCGTCGCGGTGGTGATTTCGGTGACGAGCCTTGACCGGACGATCGCCCGCACCTTGGAGCCGCGCGCGGCAACCCCCGCGCGGCGTCTCGCGGCGATTGCAGCCTTGAGCGCCGCCGGTGTGCCGACATATGTCGCGGTGTCGCCGATCGTCCCCGCAATCACCGACCACGAGATCGAGACGATCCTTGAAGCTGCCGCCGCCGCCGGCGCGGTCGGGGCCTTCGCGCGCCCGGTCCGCCTGCCGAACGAGGTCGCGCCGCTGTTCCGGCAATGGCTCGACACGCATCACCCCGGCCGCGCCGCGCACGCGATGTCACTGATCCAGTCGATGCGCGAGGGGCGCGACAACGACCCCGCCTTCGGCACGCGGATGAAGGGGACCGGCCCCTATGCCGCGCTGCTTCACCGCCGCGTCGCGCTGGCGAAGGCGCGCCTCGGGCTCGATGCGGAACGATTGCCGCTGCGGACCGACCTGTTCGACGTGCCCGGCCCGAAGCAACTCGGATTGTTCTGAGGACGCGGATCAAGCCGCGAGGATATGCCCACGAAATTGCTCGCGAAGTGCAGTCTTGAGCAGCTTGCCCGTCGCGGTGTGCGGCAGCTCGTCGACGAACACGACGTCGTCGGGCATCCACCACTTGGCGATGCGCCCGGTCAAGTACGCGAGCATATCGGCGCGGGTCACGCTCGCCCCGGACTTGCGGACGACGATGAGCAGCGGGCGCTCGTCCCACTTGGGGTGCGGCACGCCGATCACCGCCGCCTCGAGCACCCCGGGGCAGCCGACCGCAGCGTTTTCGAGCTCGATCGAGCTGATCCACTCGCCGCCCGACTTGATCACGTCCTTCGACCGGTCGACGATCGCCATGTAGCCGAAGCGATCGATCGTCGCGATGTCGCCGGTGTCGAACCAGCCCTCGGCGTCGGTCACCTGCCCGCCGTCGCCGCGAAAGTAGGTCGCGACCGTCCACGGCCCGCGTACGAGCAAGCGCCCGAAGCTCGTCCCGTCGCGGGGGAGTTCGACGTTGGCGTCGTCGACGATCTTCATCTCAACCCCGAACAGCGCCCGCCCCTGCTTCATCCGCGCCGCGAGGTCGGCGTCTGCCCCCTCGGCGACGATCTCGGGGGTCGGTGCGCCGACGCTGCCGACGGGCGACATCTCGGTCATGCCCCACAAATGGCTGACGGTGACCCCGCGCGCGCCGAACGCCTCGATCATCGACCGCGGCACCGCCGACCCGCCGATCGCCAGTCGCTGGAGCTTGCCAAGCCCCAAGTCGGTCGCATCGAGATGATGGAGCAGCGTCAGCCAGATCGTCGGCACCGCGAGCGCGAAATCGACGTCCTCGGCGACGATCAGCCGCTGCAGCGTAGCCCCGTCGAAGTGCGGCCCGGCGAGCACCAGCTTCGCCCCCGCGAGCGCCGAGGCATAAGGGATGCTCCACGCGCTGGCGTGGTAGATCGGTGATACCGGCAACACGACCGTCCGCGCACCAATCGCAAAGGCATCGGCGGTGCACGCCGCCATCGCGTGGAGGACGGTCGAGCGGTGGCTGTACAGAACGCCCTTCGGGTTGCCCGTCGTCCCACTGGTATAGCACAGCCCCGCCGGATCGTTTTCGTCGCGCGAGACCCAGGCGAAGTCGGGATCGGCGGCGGCGACGAGCTCCTCGTAGCACAGCAGATCGAGGCTCGACTCGGGCATGTGCGCGCGGTCGGTCAAGACGACGAAGTGCTCGATCGTCTCGAGCCGCGGCGCGATCCGCTCGACCAGCGCGATGAAGCTCAGGTCGAACAGGAGGACGCGGTCGGCGGCGTGGTTGGCGATGAAGACGATCTGGTCGTCGAACAGCCGCGGATTGATCGTGTGCGCGACCCCGCCCATTCCGGCGATCCCGTACAGGCACTCGACATGGCGATGGGTGTTCCACGCGAGCGTAGCGACCCGGTCGTCGGGCCGCATGCCGAGCCCGGTCAGCGCGGCAGCAAGGCGGCGGGCACGATCGCGCACCTCGGCCCAGCTGGTCCGATGCTCGCCGCCCTCCACGAGCAGGCTGACGATCTCGCGCGACGGATGATTGACCGCGGCGTGGTCGATCAAACGCCCAAGCGACAACGGCCAGTCCTGCATCGCACCGATCATTCAGCGTCTCCCCATCATTTGGCGCAGGCTATCAGTGCGACTGCGGGCGTGCAAAGCCGCTTGACTCACGAGAACATATAAGGAACACTGCACTTCTAACAGAGGGATGGGCAATGATCGCTGTTCTGGTTTGTTCTATCGTCAATTCGGGGCTGATCCTCGGCCTGATCGGGGGGATCGTCGTTGGGTTCGTCCGCGCGCGCGTCGCGATCGCAGACGCGCTGCGCAGCGATCCGCTCGGGTCCGGCTTCAAGGCGTCGGCAGTAACGGTGCGAGCGGTGGCCGCCTGACCCGCCGAGCGGCACGCAGGCCGAACGGGATCGATGCGCCATAAGCGAGGCTGAGCAGCGACAGGGTCATCCATGGCACGGTGAACAATGCTCCTGCGAACAGCCCGACCCCGAGGAGCGCGACCAGCCGCCATTCGGGCCGCAGCCGGGTCGATCCCCAGCTAAAGGTCGGCAGGCTTGACGCCATCATGACCGCGACCGCGATCATCACCACCGCGCTGACCCCGGCACGAACGTATAAAGCGAGCTGTGGATCGTGGGGGGCCACCGCCGCGAGCCACGGCCCGAGCCACAGCCAGACGAAGATCGGGCTGAGCGCCAACCCGGCACCGACCGGAGCCGGGACCCCGATGAGATAGCCAGCGCGCTTGACGACGGGGTCGGTCGCACCGATCCCGGCATTGAACCGCGCCAGCCGCAGCGCGCACGTCACCGCATGCGCGAGCGCGACAATCCAGCCGAACGCCGGGAGGAACTGGAGCGCCCACAGATACATGATCAGCGCCGGGGCGACCCCGAACGCGATGACATCCGACAGCGAATCGAGTTCGGCGCCAAACCGGCTGGTGCCCTTGAGCAGCCGCGCGATCCGCCCGTCGATCCCGTCGAGCACCCCGGCGACGACGACCGCGGAGACCGCCTTGTCCCACTCGCCCGCGATGCCGAAACGCACGCCGGTCAGTCCGAAGCATAATGCCAGCACAGTCACCGCGTTCGGGATCAATGCGCGGATCGGGATGACCCGGCCGAATCGGCGGGGCTCGATCAATGCGTCATCCCGGTCGCCGCGGCATCATTGCGTCACGCCGAGGGTGACTTCGGCGATATCGCGGCGCGCGAGGACCGTCTCACCCGCGACGCACCGCTGTCCGGGCAAGACCTGGCAGGCATAGCCGGCAGGCAGATAGACATCGACCCGGCTGCCGAAGCGGATCAGCCCCACCCGCTGCCCGGCGACGACCGAATCGCCCGGCTGGACGAAGCGCATGATCCGCCGAGCGACGAGCCCGGCGATCTGGGTGAAGCCGACCCGCGTTCCATCGGACGCCTCGACGATGAAATACTGGCGCTCGTTGTCGTCCGACGCCTTGTCGAGGTCGGCGTTCAGGAATTTGCCCGGAACATAGGTTACACGGCTGACCGTGCCGCTGATCGGTGTGCGGTTAATATGAACATCGAAAACGTTCATGAACACCGACACGCGCTTGACCATCATCATGCCAAGGCCGCCCTCGCCGTCGAGCTGGCGCGGGATCGCGACGTCGGCGACCATGCAGACCATGCCATCGGCGGGCGAGATGATCAGCCCCTCGCCCTGCGGCGTCGTCCGCTCGGGGTCGCGGAAAAACAGCGCGACCCATGCCGTCACGCCCGCCATCAGCCAGCCGCCGGTCGTCCAGTGGAGTGCGAAGCCGAGCAGCATCGTCACTACTGCTGCCGCCCCGACGAATTTGCGTCCCTCGGGGTGCATCGGCGGCAGATGGTATTTCGCCGTCGCCGGCAAGTTCGACGTCTCTGTCGTAAGCATGCAACGCCCCTAGGCCGAAGCGAGCCCGCTGACAACGACTCCCCGCCTTGCTAAGCGGTGCGATGGCCATTGTTTCGCTCTGTCTTTTCTGCGGCTCGAAGCCCGGTGTCGATCCAGCGGTCGCGGATATCGCCGCCGATTTCGGCACGTTTTGCGCCGAACGCGCGCTGACCCTCGTCTATGGCGGCGGCACCTTCGGGTTGATGGGGATCGCCGCGCGATCGGCTTTGGCCGGTGGCGCGCACGTCGTCGGCATCATCCCGACGATGCTCGAAGCGCGCGAGGTCGCGCAGCCGGGCCTGTCCGAACTGATCGTCACCGCGACTCTCCACGAACGCAAGGCGCTGATGTTCGCGAAATCGGACGCGATCGTGGTGCTGCCGGGCGGGATCGGCACAATGGACGAGTTGTTCGAGGTCATGACGTGGCGCAGCCTCGGCCTCCACACGAAGCCGATCTTTCTCCTCGGCGGCGACTTCTGGCAGCCATTCCTCGACCTGCTCGGCCATCTCGATCGCGCCGGCTTTGCCTATCCCGGACTGTTCGCGCTGGTCGAGGCGGTCGACCTCGATGGCCTTGCGGCGCGCGTCGACCGTTGACCCGCGCCGCGCAAGCCCCCTACACGGTGCCGACCAGAACGAGGACGCTATGCCAAAGATCAAGGTGAAGAACCCCGTCGTCGAGCTCGACGGCGACGAGATGACCCGGATCATCTGGCAATGGATCCGCGAGCAGCTGATTTTGCCGTATCTCGACGTCGACCTGATCTATTTCGACCTGTCTATCGAGAACCGCGATGCGACCGACGACCGCGTTACCGTCCAGTCGGCGAACGCGATCAAGCAGCACGGCGTCGGCGTCAAATGCGCGACGATCACCCCCGACGAAGCGCGCGTCGCCGAGTTCGGGCTCAAAAAGATGTGGAAGTCGCCGAACGGCACGATCCGCAACATCCTCGGCGGCGTCGTCTTCCGCGAGCCGATCGTGATCCCATCGGTGCCCCGCCTCATTCCCGGCTGGACCAGCCCGATCGTCGTCGGCCGCCACGCGTTCGGCGATCAGTATCGTGCAACCGACTTCCTCGTCCCCGGCCCCGGCACGCTGGTGATGAAATTCACCGGCGAAGACGGCCAGGTTATCGAGCATGAAGTTTTCCAATACCCCAGCGCGGGCGTCGCGATGGGGATGTACAACCTCGACGACTCGATCCGCGACTTCGCCCGCGCCTGCCTCGCCTATGGCGTCGCCCGGAAATGGCCGGTCTATCTGTCGACCAAGAACACGATCCTCAAGGCATACGACGGTCGCTTCAAGGACCTGTTCGAGGAAGTTTACGTCAGCGAATTCAAGGACAAGTACGCCAAGCTTGGCATCGTCTACGAACATCGCCTGATCGACGATCTCGTCGCCTCGGCGCTCAAATGGTCGGGCAACTTCATCTGGGCGTGCAAGAATTATGATGGCGACGTCCAGTCGGACATGGTCGCGCAGGGGTTCGGCTCGCTCGGCTTGATGACCAGCGTCCTGCTCACCCCCGATGGCCAGACGGTCGAGGCCGAAGCCGCGCACGGCACCGTCACGCGCCACTACCGGATGCATCAGCAGGGCAAGCCGACGTCGACCAACCCGATCGCGTCGATTTTCGCGTGGACCGGCGGTCTCAAGCATCGCGGCAAGCTCGACGACACCCCCGAAGTGACGCATTTCGCCGAAACGCTCGAGCGGGTCTGCGTCGAGACGGTCGAAGCCGGGGCGATGACCAAGGATCTCGCGATCCTGATCGGGCCCGACCAGGCGTGGATGACGACCGAGCAATTTTTCGAGGCCGTGCGCAAGAACCTCGACGCGGCGATGGGAGCACCAGCCGCGGCGTAGTCACCGGTTCCTACCTGAGACCGTCGTCAGCTTAGTTGGTGATTGGGCAAAGGGCGGCGCAGGCGACAAGCTACCGGGCAGAACTGCGCGAAAAGGGGGCTTCGACGATGCTGTCCGGGCTCCAGTGAACCGCTTCGATCGACGTAGCCGCCTACTCGCTGCCGCGCTGGCGGCGCTCGCTGGCTACGTCGACGCGATTGGGTTTCTGACGCTCGGCGGCTTTTTCACGTCGTTCATGAGCGGAAACTCGACGCGGCTGGCGATCGGGATCGCGAACAATACCTCAGCTGCGCCGCTCGCCGCAGGGTTGATCGCGACATTCGTCATCGGCGTCGTGGCCGGATCGTACGTCGGGGTTCGCGCCAAGGCCCGGCGCGCGCAGATGGTGCTGTTGTTCGTCGCGCTGCTGCTCGCCGCCGCCGCAGCGTTCGGAATGGCCGGATCGACCGAGGGCGCGAGCGTCGCAATGGTCCTCGCGATGGGCGCCGAAAATGCTGTCTTCGAGCGCGATGGCGAAGTCGTCGGGCTGACGTACATGACCGGGACGCTGGTCAAGCTCGGACAACGCCTGACGACGGCGTTGCTCGGCGGCGATCGCTTCGCTTGGGCACCGTACCTGTTGCTCTGGCTCGGGCTGGTCAGCGGTGCCGTCACCGGGGCCTTGGTCTACCCTCATCTCGGTCTTGGCGCACTTTGGCCCGCCGCTGCCGCCGCGCTGGGTTTTGCCGTTGTTGCGTCGCGGATCTAAGCCGCCGCCGCGACACCTGTGAGTGCTGCACGGACTGCGTCGATCGCAGCACTCGCGCGCGCACCGTCGGGCCCTCCGGCCTGCGCCATGTCGGGACGCCCGCCCCCGCCTTGACCGCCGATGGCGGCCGCTGCGATCCGGACGAGATCGACGGCATTGTGATGCGCGACCTGATCGTCGGTGACACCGACCGCGACGGTGGCCCGCCCGTCGTTGACCGCAATGAGGACGACGATCCCGCTGCCGAGTTGCTTCTTGGCGTCGTCAACGAGGCCGCGCAGGTTCTTCGCATCGAGCCCGGGAATGACCTGACCGAGGAAACCAACGCCGGCGATCTGCTCGGGGATTGCGCCTTCGGACTTGCCGCCGCCAAGCGCGGTCGCCCGCCGCGCGTCGGCAAGTTCACGCTCGAGGCGACGACGGTCGTCGATCAGTCCGGCGATCCGTGCGGACACTTCGTCGGGCCGCGATTTCAACAGCGTCGCCGCGGACTTGAGCTGATTTTCCTGTTCGGTAAGGAAAACCCGGGCGGCCTCGCCGGTCAACGC